>DASCPR010000358.1:0-2066 GCA_036012625.1 Prochlorococcaceae cyanobacterium Fu_MAG_50 | reverse complement strand
GCAACAACTTTGCCAACCGTCAACCAGGACTCGTCGTTGCTCATGCAGGAGATCACTTGTCCGTTGATAATGACGCCTGGATTTCCGATAGTTGCCTCAATGCCTGCCGCTGCTGCGCCGATCCTGCCTGGCTCCACGGTGGTGGTGATCGATCAGCGCTCGATTTACATGGGCTATACCGGTTGCGTGCAGCGCATCAGTGGTGACAGGGCGGCGGTGCTTTTTGAAGGCGGCAACTGGGACAAACTGGTGACCATGCCGATCAGGGATCTGCAGGCGGCCTGAAGGGAATGGGTTCTTCAGGCCGCCGCAACGTCTCGAGCCTGCGTAAGCGATTGCAGCGGGTGGTGCTGGAATCCGATACCCAGGCAGGCCGTGCCTACAACCTGGTGATCTTCGGGGCGATTCTGCTCAGTGTGATCGGGCTTCTGTTTGAACCCCGTCCACTGGCTGCCGTTGCGGTGGTGCCGGCACCGCTTTGGGTGCAGGTGATTGAGGATCTCAGTCTGCTGGTGTTTGTTGCAGACCTGGTGCTGCATCTGCTGGCCAGCCAGAAGCCTTTGGCCTATCTGCGCAGTTTCTATGGGCTGATTGATCTGCTGGCGGTGCTGTTTTTCTTTGTGCCCCAGATCAACAGTGGGCTTCTGCTCTGGGTGTTCAAATTCGGGCGCATTCTGCGGGTGTTCAAACTGCTGCGTTTCATGGATGAGGCTCGCTATCTGGGTGGTGCCCTGAAGGCGAGCTCTCGCCGGATCGCCGTGTTCATTTTTTTTGTGGTGATCACCCAGGTGGTGTTGGGATATCTGATGGTGTTGGTGGAGAGTGTTCACCCGGATTCCCACTTCACCACCGTTGGGGACGGTGTGTATTGGGCTGTTGTCACCATGACCACCGTTGGTTATGGCGATTACGTGCCCCAGACCCTGCTCGGTCGTGGTTTGGCGGTGGTGGTGATGCTGCTTGGTTTTGGCATCATTGCGATTCCAACTGGCATCGTCACCTATGAGGGGGTGCGCCAGGCCAAGGAGGATCGCCGCTCTTGCCGTTCTTGCGGCCGCCAGGGTCATCGCCCCAAGGCGGTCTTCTGTGATCAATGCGGCTCCGATCTTGTTTCCCCTGCTGGCGCAGATGGTGTGATCCCTTGAAGGGCACTGCATGCGGCCGCCTGTTCCGCATCCTTGCGGGAGCCTCCCCAGCCTTCGCCAAGGAGTGAGTTGTTCAGGCGAACTTGAGCGCAAAAGCGGCGTTGATCACCATGTCGGAGGCTGCGTTGATCGACTTCATAGGTGGGGCATCCCCAGCCCAGGCTCTGGCTCCATTCCTGCAGGGCAGACTTGCTGTTGAAGCGATGAGGCTCTGAGAGCACTTGCTGGCTGGTTGCCTGCCAGAAGGGCGCTAACCAGTGGTGAATCGGCGCCAGACTTTTTGTGCCTTCATAGAGGGCACCAATCAGTGCCTCGGTGGTTTCGGCACGGATGGTGGCTCTGGCCTGTTCATCAGCGGCGGCCTTGGCACCGATGATCAGCACTTGATCAATGTTGATCTGTTCACCCACCTCTGCGAGCCAGCGATCACTGACCAGCTGGGCGCGCAGTGCTGAGCACTCGCCAACTGTCATTGCAGGGAATCTCAGATCAATGAACTCCGTGGCGGCAAGTCGCAGCACCGCATCGCCGATGAATTCCAGCCGCTCATGGTTGCTGGCGGCTCGGGCCGAGGTATGGGTCAGCGCTTGATCAACAAGGGTGAAACAACAATCCCAGCCGTCAACACCAAGTTGAGAGAGAAGCCTCTGAAGTTGATCGATGCGCTCTTTCGAGAGCTGTTTTTTCTGCCTGGAGGGCATCAGCGTGAGGTTGGCTTGCAGAGCAGGGAAGCTGAATTATCTCATAACCATCAAGATCTGTTGATCTGGTTGATCGTTTGCCTGATTCAATCCTGGCCAAGAATATGGGCGGCAGTTTGTCTTCGCTTAGCGGCGAGTCTGGGGCGTATTCGCCTCACCTGGAGTTGTGGATAGCTGCTGATCCCTGCCCAGATCAATCACCCCTGGCCTCGGCGATGCC
>DASCPR010000357.1:0-2224 GCA_036012625.1 Prochlorococcaceae cyanobacterium Fu_MAG_50 | reverse complement strand
TGAACGACTGATCGGTCGCAGCACCCACTGCCTTGCCCATCTGCAACGGGCAGAATCAGAGGGAGTTGATTACCTGGGCGTGGGGCCGGTGAATGCAACCCCAACAAAACCGAATCGCCAGCCTGTGGGGCTCTCCTATGTCGAGGAGGCTGCACAAAAAGCAAGCCTTCCCTGGTTTGCCATTGGTGGCATCGACAGCTCAACCCTGGGGGATGTGCGCCAGGCAGGAGCCCAGCGGGTGGCTGTTGTCACCGCCGTGATCAAGGCCTCTGATCCAGGCGCAGCAAGCCGAGAGCTAATGGCAGGGCTGCCATGCAAGTAAAAGGGCTGCTATGCAACTAACACGGCTGCTATGCAAATAACAGTGAATGGAGAACAAAGGCTGCTGGAGCCCGAGACAGAGCCCGCAACTCTTGACAGGGTGATCGAGCTGTTGGGGCATCACCCACGCCTGATTGTCGTTGAATTCAACGGCACGATCCTGGTCCCGTCTCTTTGGACCCAGCAACAGGTCAGCGATGGAGACATCCTGGAAATTGTCACCATCGTCGGCGGTGGTTCCTAGAGTCTCTCAATCTTCACTGAGCCGGTTTTGGTGCTCATGCCCCTCCGCCCCTTGAATTCAAAATTGAAAACAAGACTGAGGCGCTGCCTGTCTCTGCTGCTGACGCCGTTGCTTGTAATCGGCCTGCTGTTGATCGCACCTGAGCCCAGCCAGGCGGCAAGAGGCGGCAGAATCGGCGGCGGCAGCTTCCGTGCCCCCTCGATGCCCCGCTCCTCCGGTGGTGGATTCAACCGCGGATATGGCGGTGGCTACGGCGGTGGCTACAGGCGAGGCGGTGGGATGGGATTCCCCTTCATCATTCCAATCTTCGGGTTTGGCGGGGGTGGCCTGTTCGGCTTGCTGATCCTGATGGCGATTGTGGGCGTTCTGGTCAACGCCGTACGTAATGGTGGTGGTGGTGGATCCAATTACCTGGGCAGTGGCAATGGCGGCGCCATCGCCCAGCGTGCACCCGGTCCAGTGACCCTCTCCCAGGTTCAGATCGGCCTGCTGGCCACGGCAAAAGATCTACAGGATGATCTGCGCCAATTGGCGGCTTCATCGGATACGAGCAGCTCAAGCGGTCTACAGCGGGTTCTGCAGGACACCTCCCTGGCTCTGCTGCGTCAGCCTGAGCTATGGGTCTACGCCAACGTTGAAGTGGGCAGTGTGCCCTTCTCGTCTTCAGAAGCCACCTTCAACCGGCTCTCGATGACGGAACGCAGCAAGCTGAAAGCAGAATTAACCACCAATGTGGGGGGGCAACGCCTCACTGAAACCGCAGCGCAAGAGACCAGCGGCGATGCCGACGCAACCAGCGAATTCATCGCGGTGACCTTGCTGGTTGCCTCCCGTAACGGGATCAAGCTCAGTGGTGCAGACACCGGCGAGCAGTTGCGCGAAACCCTGCGCGTGCTGGGATCCATCTCCTCAACGGATCTGATGGCTCTGGAAGTGATCTGGCAACCGGATGGCAAAGGGGATGTGCTGAGTGCCGAGGAACTCGTCACCGCCTACCCGCAGCTATCGCACCTATGAGCAACTCACTCTCGCCGCTGAAATCCAGTTGGCCGAGCCATTCCTGGGGGCGATTCTCTAGGGACTGATCGAGGCAGCCAATCAAGTTTCCAAAGGCAGGAAGGCCGTCTCGCGAGTAAATCCAACGACGGTCACCAAGGTCACCAAGGCTGCCGCCATCGCCGGCAAAGCCGGCATCATTGGATTGCCGGTCATCGCGATCAGCCAGGCCGCAACCAGTGGTGTTGTTCCACCAAACCAGCCCTCTGCTGCATTGAAAGCCAAAGCCAGGCCAGTGCATCGCACAGGCGCTGGCATCAACTCCACATTGGCGGCATTCTTGGCTCCAGCCAGCAGAGCAACCGCCACCATCAGGCCAAGTTCACCACGGAAGATGCTGCTGGGATCCGTACTGTGGAGAAGCCTGAAAATCGGCCAGGAGCCGATCAACAACCAACCAGCACCAACAATGAACATGGGCTTGCGTCCGATCCGATCTGATATCCAGGCTGAGATGGGATAGAGCAAGAGGAGCAATGCCATGACTCCAGTGTTAAGGCTCAAAGCCTTGGCATCACTGAGCCCATCATTCACCTCCACATAGCTCACCGCGTAGACAAAAGCCAGATAGAAAACAACACTGCTGGCGATGTTCAACAGCAT
>DASCPR010000356.1:0-4797 GCA_036012625.1 Prochlorococcaceae cyanobacterium Fu_MAG_50 | reverse complement strand
GTCAGCTTCGTTTTCACTACTTGTGATCAGAACAGGTTCGCCGTCACGGGGGAAGCTGAAAATAAGGTTGGCGTCGTAACTGAATTCTGCGTCTAGGTTGCCCTGACTTTGAAGACCGAGTCCGGGTAGGCCGAAATCTGCATCAAGGGGAATGCTGCCAAGCTCGTATATATCAGAGAAATTGAAACCAACATCGATTGCATCTATGCCATCCATGCTGAGGCTGACTTCGCTAACCTCCTTGCCGATAGCTTCGTTGATCGCATCGGTGATCAGTTGGCTGAGTCTCGCTGGTGTTGGAGTGCCGATTGCACGGATGCTGTTGCTGAGATTGGTGATGAATTTGCGCAGTCCACCGCCGGTTTTGCCATCAAGGCTGCCGACCATCGGCAGAGCGAGGCTGTCTATGCCTTCCTGAAGATTGGTGAGGCCATTTTGGAGTGAATCGGCCGTTTCCTGTGGCAGCTCTATGTCGAGGACATCAACATCCTGGATGGTCTGGGTGAAGTGATCCGGGTCGCCTGTGTGGCTACTTGAGTCGTAATCAGTGTCATTGGGGCTGCTGAACTCGTATTGCAGTTGGCTGGGATGCAGGCCTGAGTAGAGGGGAGTATCACCTTCATTATTAAGAATGGGCTGACCATTCTCATCAAAGGTGATCAAGTCACCAGCGTGACTTTTATCTTCAAGGATGAAGTCGTCGTATGCGTAGACGGACGCCCGTTGGGCGATGAACCAATTGTCTGGCGTGAAGGTGAGTGTTTGGCTGAAGCCGCTTGATGCGCTGCCGAGTTGTTGGATGCCGTTGATTTGCTTTTCTGTGAGCGTGAGTTCAACCTCGCCTCCGGGCTGACTTAGCAGGGCAATGTTGAATTCGCCAGGGTTGCCATCTTCGCTGACGCGCAGGGTATCTCCGGAGAGGAGGATGATGATGCCGGCCACATCATTATTGATGATCTGAACAGTGGCTTCGTTGTATAGATTTTCAGAGTCAACTTCATAGCCATCACCTGCATCAAGGCCGACGCTGAAGGATTTATCAAAGCTATCGGGAACAAAATCATCGATGGGAACGACGAAGACATCACTGCTTGTCTGGCCTGGCGCGATGCGCACCTGGCCTGTGATGCTCCCAGGTGATTGGCTGATCTTGTTGATCGAACTGGGCTCAGATGGATAGGTGAGTTTGCCTGTGTCAATGCTGAGGTCAGTGATGCTGTAATTGACCAGCACCCCGTTAGAGCCAGCTGATGTTGGTGCTGGGTTGCTGAGTTCAATGCGGAAGCGCCCTGGCTCTGCTTCCTCTGAACTATCGCTGATAGGGATGATTGAGGCGATCGGTGCATCGTTATCGATGATATCCACGCTGATTGGATCAATCGCTTGTTGATCAAAGCTCGCGTCAGCAGAACTGATACTGATGCTGAGCTCACTACGTGTCACATCCTCCACGGTGGTGTCATCAACAGCAATCAGTTCGAGGGTCTGCAGCATCTGCCAGTTGTCTGGCGTGAAGATGATGGTTTCGCCCTGGCCGATGCCACGGTCATTGAGTGTGAATTGATTGTCGGAAGGGGTGAACGAGAGGCTCACATCGGCGCTGGGTTCAGCGGTGAGGCTGAAATTCAGGAAACCGTTTTCTGCTTCGCTTAGAGTGCTCTGCTGTAGTTCAATCAGTATTGATGCCTGATCATTATCGCTTACATTGACAGGGATCTTGCTTGGTTTGTTGATACTGTATCCATCCATTTCCTTGTATTCATCCGTTTCTTGATAGAAGGAATCGCTGCTGTTGGTGCGGCTATAGATGGCAAGAATGATGTTGCCATCAATGAGGTTGTCATCAACGGGATGGATGCTGAAAGCTTGAGGGCTGTCCCAGTTTTCTGGCTTAAAGGTGAGGGCTATTCTTGAGGATGCGGGAGCGGGATCGCTAACGCCGCTTTGCAGCAGTGCTTCGCTGTTGTCATCGGTTTCGAGATAAACGGTGACGCTGTTGGTTGGTTGGCTGGTGAGTTGTACGTAACGGGTGGCACCCTCACCGGCTTCGCTGAGGTTGATACTGGTTTGGCTGTCGATCGGTTGTTGCCCACCACTGTCAAGACTGAAGATCAGACCAGCCTGGTCGTTATCTGTGATGGTGATGCTGCTGTTGTTGGCTGGGGTATAGCTGCTGCTGAGGCCTGGTTCGATGGAGGTGAGATCAAGCCCGTTGCTGATTTGAGACGCGGTGACGGTAATGTCACTGACGCTCTGGCCGCTGCTGATTGCCAGATCGTTGTTCAGAGAGAGAGTGAAGACCTGGTTGAGTGGAGTTGTGCTGGTCAGTCCGGGGTCGAGCTTGGTGATCTCGAGTCCGTCACTGACGGCGGCAGCAATCACACTCACATTGCTGACAGCTTCGCCAACATTTAGGGACAGATTATCGGCAAGAATGAGATCAAAGCTTTGTTGTGTATCAGCGGTGGTGTAGCTGAGGGTGGTGCCGGCTGGAAGAATTATGTTGCTGTCATCAGTATCGCTGCGTTGCAGGTTCACCTGATAGGTGTTGGTGTCAGCGTCAGTGACAACCAACTGTGAGCTGAGGGTGAGTGCCACCTCCACTTCTGGGAGCGAGTAGCTGAGAGCGGTTCCGGCGGGAAGGGTGAGATCGCCGCGGTTGGTGTCGGCGAGTTTTAGCTCTGCTGTGTAGCTACTTGTGTCAGCGTCATTGAGCACCAATTGTGAGGTGAGCCCTAGCTCAACGGCGGCATCAAGTAGTTGATATTGGCCTGTGTTGTCGGCGCCGACCATGCCAATGACGGAGTCTGGCGAGGCGTCAACCTGTGTGAGGGCGAGGGTGCCTCCCACTTCAGTTGTACGGTCTCGGTGGATGGTGGCTTCTGCTGCGAAGGTGAAGGAGGCGAGGGTATCGCTTTTTGTGTCGAGGTTGGCCCCGAGATTGAGAACAAAGCCAGCAGGGAGTGTGATTGATTCACGATCTGTGGTACCCAGGGTTAGTTCGAGATTGGTACTGCCATTGCTGTTGCTGGTTTGAGACACCACCTCAAGCTGAACGCCACGGGCGGCGAGTAGTTCAAATCCAAAATCCTGTTCGTGTTCAGTGATGAGATCGTCGTT
Organism: Prochlorococcaceae cyanobacterium Fu_MAG_50; assembly: GCA_036012625.1. Taxonomy (GTDB): domain Bacteria; phylum Cyanobacteriota; class Cyanobacteriia; order PCC-6307; family Cyanobiaceae; genus DASCPR01. The sequence goes on along the minus strand of DASCPR010000356.1, from coordinate 1,677 downwards.
GCTGCTGACTAAAAATCCGGCAGTGGTTTCTCCTGCTGGAATGATCAAGTGGTGGCCATTAATGCTTCTAAAATTGTTGGCTGGTATTGTTTCTTCTAAGTAGCTGCTGCCTGATTCATCTGGTCGTTCCCAGATCAGCTCAAGGCGAGGATCGGGTGTGTTGAAAGACTGGTAATCGATTTGTATGGCGGCAAAATCGCCAGCTGAGAACTCGATGTAATCGGATGTCCAATGTGCATCCGCGTCATAGAGCTTATCAATGATGATTTGTTCATCAATACTGAGGCGTGTTCCACCTGCCAGGGCTGTACTGAAGTTGTAAAAGCCAGTTTCTGGGATATAGAGATACCCAGACCAGGTACTCGTGAAGTCTCCAGAGAGCCCAATGGCGCCAAATGTATCTGCGGTCTCTTTAATGGCATCGGTGTCGATGCTGATCTTTTCTTCTGAGCCAATATTTGCAGAGAAGTGGGTCAGTCCCGTGGCGTTGTTTCCTGGATCTGTGGATGTGAGCCGGATGTTTTCAATGTTTCCGGACGTGATGCTCTCGTCAAGAGTTAGAAAGACGACCGTATCGACGTTCGTTGGTTTGGAAAGGCTGATCGAGAATTCACTGCTGAGTCCACCATTCTCTGTAAGGGATGGCATGGATGCTGGCGACAATGTCGCCAATGGATCATCGCTATTCACATTTAAATCGACTAAGTCTTCGCTTTCTTTACTGGCATCATTGTCGATAACCAGCACCGACATTGATGGAACGAGTGAGGCGTAGCTGGGGTCTTTACTGCTGGAGCTGAAGCTAACAAGCAGTGACTGGTCATCATCATCAATGGATTCATCAACAGCCTTTAAATCCAGGGCTTGATTGATGTTCCAGTTGTCTGCGGTGAAGGTTAGGCTTGGCGTGCTGCCAGGTTTTGCAGGGTCGCTGATCAGCAGATCACTACTGGAAAAGGACGTTGTTTCGAGGTTGAGGGTGACATCGTTCAGCGGCTTACTGTTGAGGCAGAGGCCAATGGTTGTGGTGTTGCCATTGGCGCTGTCTGATTCACTGGCACGGATCTGACTTACGCTTGTCCAGTTGTTGTCACTGGTGATGTTGGCATCTTTGGCGATGGTGAAGTTGACCTGAGCGGTGTCGTTGTCTTGGAGGGTGGCGGTGGCAGAGCCTGTGGACCCACCGACTGCATAGAGATCAGAACTGATCAGGGAAGCACTGATTTGTTCGTTCCCCTCTGCGATCAGATCATCGGTGGGGATAAGGGCAAGGCTCGCTGAGCTTTCACCTGCTGGGATGGTGATGGTATAGGTGTTGTCTGAAGTGGGCGTGGGCTGGTTCTGAATGTCGGCCTGGGGGCCTGTGAGATTCAATCCTGAACCTGGTGTGAGGGTGTAGTGAAGGGTGATGTCCTGCTGCAGTGGGCTATTGAGATGGAAGAAGAAGCCAAATCTGCTGTTGTAGTCCTCGCCATCGTCAATGGCTTGTACGGAAGCAACAGGAAGGCTGGGATTGTTGGAGCCGCCTTCCCAGAGGCTGAGTAAGAGATCGTCACTCCAGCTGGACGGGACAATGGTCTGGCTTGTGCTGAGGAGGTTGTAAAAAGGATCAGAGGAGGTTGCTGAAGCCGTGATTGTGGTAATTAATGAAGCTGCATGGCCTGTGATCTTGATGGT
>DASCPR010000355.1:0-7056 GCA_036012625.1 Prochlorococcaceae cyanobacterium Fu_MAG_50 | reverse complement strand
CAGAGGTTGGATGTTTATCAATTTGATGACGATATTGCTGCGACAACAGCATGGTGCCCTTTGCAAGGTGGTGGTACAAATTTTTGCACCCACAGACTTGTTGAACAAGCACCTGAGAGACTTGTCTTTAAGGCTTCTGGGCTTTCACTGTTGATACCCTCAATCTTTGGATTTATTGCTATCGCTTGTCTTTTTTCATTCTTTTTTGTTAATGATGCTGAGGCATTTGCTTTCGTGATTCCAGTTGGATTGGCTTTTTTGCTGGTGTCATTATTGCTTTTTTATGTGGTGATTAAGCCTATTGTCTTTGATAAGTGTTCTGGCCTTTATTGGAAGGGTAGAACCCGTCATGGTTTGCCCCCAAAACCAGGTGAGCTTAAGCAGTCTGCGTTGTTGTCTGAGGTTCATGCTATTCAATTGATTCCAGAGTGGGTGCGAGGAAGTGAAAATAGTTATTATAGTTATGAGTTGAATCTTATTTTGCGTGATTGCCAAAGATTGAATGTTGTTGATCATGGCAGCAGGAGGCGCATCAGGGAAGATGCAGAGTTCCTTGCTCAATTCCTAGGTGTTCCGGTTTGGGATGCTATTGATTATGCAATGCCGCAGCAGAGGTCATCAACGGATGATATGAAGGTTGATGTATTAAGTAGCATGCTGTGATCGATGCAGCCTTATCAGACAGTTCTCTGAATATGTATCAGCTTTGAACCATCTGGATGCTGTGATTATTTGCTCATTTAAAGCCATGCCTTAATCCGTTGAGGTGATTTTTGATTCAGGGGAGATTTGCCTCTTCAATCTTTGAAGGTTTCCACCTCTCACCTGCATCCTTTGTTGGTTGTTGTTGATCAATTGTCTGAAGGCAGCAGCGGCTGCGGTGGAGGAGGTGGCAGAGGCAGAGGAGGTGGCAGCAATGGTGGAGGGGGGGCCCCGATGATCTGTTCCTGAGCTGCTTTCTCTGGTTCAACGGTCTCGGCGGGCTCCCGTCTCGGGGCTGTTCCCGGATTGAGGGGCAGCTCCTCTCCCTGCCTCAGCACCAACGGAGGTGGTAGATCCGGGGGAAGACTGATGCCTTGATCTAGATCTGATCCTTCCTCCAAGATCTGGTCGCGATCGTCTGTGCTGTTTTGCTCAGCAGGTAGTTCCCGCAGCACCAGCGGATCAGCTGTGATTGGCGGTTCCCGCAGCGGCGAACGCTCAATGTTCTTGGTTGCGACGGAATCGGGGTTGGCATCGTCTTTAACCGCAGTGGTTTTCGGTGCCCAGATCAATCTTGCAATCGGCTCAACGCCCTGTTCCATCACCCTGTTCAGCCCCGCAAGGGAGCGATCGAGTAATTTCCCTCCCAGCCAGTGTGTGCAGGCCAGGGGGCCCTGACAATCAGCGCCTGCATTGAGCTTTGGCGTCAAGGAATCGAGCAGTGCTCCCTGCAGCGGCAATCTCCGTTCACTAAGCCGCAACATGTAGGGAACATGCACAAAGCTTGTGGCCCCGCCACTGATCCAGTTCGCATCCTCCTCTGTGAATCCCTTCACCCCTGGAACAATGAATCTGCTTTTTGAGGCGTGGTCAGGTAGGTAGGCGGCTAGAAAACCACGGCTTCTGGCCAGTTCCCTTGTCTGTTCAAGGGTCAGCCCGTCGCGACTCATCAGCACCTCAAGCCTGCCGTCCTGCCTCAGGCCGAACACCATCCTGATTCTTGGCAGGTAATAGCGGATCCGCTGACCCATGCTGATGCTGTAGGCCCCTTTGTAGCTGGGGGGTGGGTCTTTCAGATCGTTGTAAACACTGTGCAGGCCGCCGATGAATGTGTCGTATTGCCGAGCCCGTTCCGGCGTGAGCTCACCAAAGCCGAAATCGGTGGTTCCGTCATGACGGATCCCTACATAGGCCCGTTGGCGTGAGGCGGTGCGGTTGCGGCCTCTCCAGACCCTCTGACCCAGCTTGAGATCACCCAGTGGAACCGTGATCTCCTGGCCGGCATTGTCGACATGGCGCTCATACATGGGACCTGACACGTAGGCCAGGGCGGAGGTGTCCCGATAGGCCTCAGGCTCTCTGTCCCAGCCTTCAAGAATTCCGATTCGGACTTTGCGTGGATCGAAATCAAGGGCATAAACATCGTCGTCAGGGATGTATCGAAAAGGGGTTCTGATGTTCCCTAAGGAGACTTTGTCTGGGGTTTCGGCTGAGCGGTGAGGCTGTTTCGAACTCGGAGCCAGGGCGATAAGAGCAGCAAAGATTCCTGCGGGAATGGCAACGACGAGCCAGCGCTTTCTCCAGGAAAATCGGCGACGCTTTACCTTGACAGGCCTACGTTTCGTCGCTCCCCCCTTGGCCTCTGGTCTTGGGCGGGTTGGCCTTTTTTTGGTTGGTGGGGTTGCTTTTCGAGCCAAGGAACGATGGCGTGCTGGCCACCTGCCAATTCCCCTAAAGGTGGCGGCACAACTGGTCTGCCGTCAACCGCCGCGCAGGATTATTCAGCAAAAGCCCGTTTTTTGCTTAAAGCATCGGCCATTTTGCGCTTTTAAATGGTTGAACTGGCTGCTTGACCTATCTGATGTCAATCTGAGGAAGCCTCCTCGATGATCATCTGATGACCCTGGCTCTGTTGATCGCCCTCGGCACGTCCCTTGTCCTGATGACTCTGATCGCCCGTGGCCTTGATCAGAAGAAGTGATCTTGAACCGTGCTGTACAGGCCCCAGCCAGTGCTGGGGGGCCATCTCCTGGTCACCACTGCAAGGCTGTGGGTTGAGAGGCTGAACTCTTTAATCTGCTTGCTTTGCGTCTAAATACTGATTTTTTGCACGGTTCCAGTTTTAGCTGACCTTAGTTGAGGATATTTTTCTGCAGCGGACGTAATTCAGCGGGTTGTTTTTCTTGCCACTGTTCGAACGGTTGCACGATCCAGGGATTGGCTGGTAATTCCATCGCCCAAACATCCGGTTTGATGCGACTACAACCCTTCAGCCAGAGCACGGCCTTATGGATCTTGCAAGCTGTGAAATTTTGTTCCAACCATTGTTGCGCTGCCAACAGGGTGGCTCCGCTGTCGGCCAGATCATCGACCAGCAGTAAATCAGGTCCAAGGCTTTCACAGGTGTGGGCCAGCTGATTGCCAAGCCGTAGTTCTCCCTGCTCTCTGCCATTGCTGCCGCTATAGCTCTGCGCAGCCATCACCACCAGCGGCTTGTCAAAAATGCGGGAGAGAACATCCCCCACACGCAGCCCCCCCCGAGAGAGGGCAACGATCTGGTCAAAGCGACAACCACCCTGGTGCAGCTGCCAGGCCAGATGTTCGATCAGGCCGTGGTATTGATGCCAGCTGATGATCAGCTCACCACCTGTCGTCTCCACTAAAGGTTGCAGCCCATGGCCCCTGTTGGCTTCAGTCAACGCATCAATGTCTACTTATCGAGCCGATTGTGCAACATCCGCTGAGCCTTGGCTGGCCTTTGCACATCAAAATTGTGGGTTTTCACCGCTCATGCTTTTTGGTTGCTCTCCCGTCCATGATCTTCAGTCTGTAAGTGTTCTGAAATTAGGAATAATGAAATATGTTCAATCAGTCAGGATCCAATTCTTCTCAATCCAGCCCTGTCCTGGAAGATCAATGACCTGATCGGCCATACCATCACCATCGCGATCAATGTTGAGATGAGCACCTTGATAAATACCATAGGGGCCACCTATTTTGGTTTCGTCTGGCATCTCCTTTGCCGCCATCCAGACGATGAAATTCACTTCCCCTGGTTGACCTGTGAAGGCTTTGTATCCAAGGAACTCTTTTGCTCCATGGATTCGGATGCGATCACCTTTGTTGCCTTTAAAGTCTGTGATCATGTCTGTCGCTTCTGTTGTGCTGCGCTGATCAGGCCTGAAGATGAAAAGATCGGGGCCCTGTCCTCCACTGAGCAGATCATCTCCACCTCTGCCAATGATGCGGTCTTTGCCACCGCCACCGATGAGCACATCTTTGTCTAAACTACCTTTCAGGGTATTTCGACGATGATCCCCTGAAAGAATTCCTTTTTTCTTTAATCGACCATTCCTGCTTTTCAAGTATTGGATATTGGCTTCATCTGGTGCCCTTGGGATGATTTTTTCTGTTTCTAACCCTGTCAATTGAATGGCTAGTTTGTAGGCTGTCTTTTGTTTGATATTAATAAATAATCTGGAATTTCTTGCTTTGAATCTCTTGTAGGCCTTCCAGCGGGTGCTGCTGATGCCGCCTAGGATTGGGTGTATACGTAGATCACGGGTCTCTGCCTTGATACTCCTGAATTGTTTGCTCAGGTAAAAGGCCTGTAGCAGTGCGCTGTTGCCAGAGTTCTTACTGCTCATCCAGGCAGGCCTGTCTAATGAGGTTAATCTTGTCTACTGGATTGTTGGCAGATTGAGGTGCCGGCGCCAGTCGCTGATCGGTCGATCCCATCCCTCTTCAAGTTTCTGGGCGATCACGAGATCAGCATCGAGGCCGATCTGAAATCCCTTGCTGAGGGCTCTGAGCAGAGGTTCCATGGATTCGTCGTCCTGAAGCGTTGAAAGCATGCTGCCAAAAATCAGCAACACCGCTAAGGGTGAGCGGGTCTGAGCAAGGTTGAAGCCTTGCAGCCCAATCTCACCGCAACCATCGATGCCGAAGCCTGTGAGCACGTGGATGATGTCGTGGGTTTCAGCGAGGCGGTGACGGATGAAATCAGCTGTTGTGCTGATCGGTGCTGGATCGATCAGCACATCAGGTGTGATCCCGAGTCTGATCAGTTGGTCGGCATAGCAACGGCCGAGACTGCCATCGGGAAGCTTCTGCAGTTCGACTAAGTCGATGGATTTGGGCCGCCAACCCTCATCGACAAGAGCTTTGAACTGTGGCTTATTGATCAGGTGCCTCTCCATCTGAGCGGCGAGAGGGCTGCCCTGTAGGCTTTTTGCGACGGCAAAGACGCTCTCAAGTGATTCTGGTCGCTTGATGAAACCTGAGAGGCTGGTCACCAACTTGATGTTCTGAAGCCGTGCCTGAAGGTTGAAGAGCATGTTGACTGATCGATACCCGGATCATGCCTATGGGAGGATCATTTGTCAGTTCATTAGTTAAGAAGCAGGATTTTGTTCTCAGATGATTCGTTCTCTGCTGATCACGGTACTTTTCACAGTGATGGTACCTCCGACATTCGCTGCAACCCCGCTGAAGGTAGGCGTTCACGGAACGGAACCGTTTTTGCAAAGAAGGGGTGATATTTACGAGGGCATCAGTGTTGATCTCTGGCAGGAGGTTGCTGAAGCAACAGGTATCACTTACGAGTACTTTCCTCAACCTGATGTGGAAGCAAGCGTCAGGGCCGTTGCTGATGGCACTCTTGACGCTGCGATCGGACAGATCACCATCACTCCTCAACGGATGTCGATTGAAAACATAGATTTTACCCAACCATATTTCTTTGCTAATCACACCATTCTTGTCCATCAGGATCCACCTGATCTACTGACTCGTATCCGGCCTTTCTTTGCTTGGGCTGTTCTCTCAACCATAGGACTACTGGTTGGTGTGCTCTTTGTTGTTGGCAATCTGATCTGGTTAGCTGAACGGCGCAAAAATTCGGATCAGTTCCCTCGAAATTATTTTCATGGAGTTGGCAATGGGATGTGGTTGGCCCTTGTCACGCTAACCACCGTTGGTTTTGGTGATCTGGCGCCGATGTCTCGCCTAGGCAGGGGCATCACGAGTGTCTGGATGGTTTTTTCTCTGGTGGCTGTGTCCTCGATTACGGCTGGCCTGGCATCGACCTTCACTATCAGCTTGACTCATAGCAGTAAAGCGATGATCAGTCCGGCTCAGATTCGAGGCAAACGTGTTGCTGTGATCACCGGCAGCTCTAGTGTTGCTACCGCCAAGGCTTATGGAGGCAGACCCATTTCTGTTAAAACCCTTGATAAGGCGGTGGATTTATTAATAGACAATAAGGTTGATGGTGTGATCTTCGATCGGCCGACACTCCGCTACTACCTCAAGTTAAATCCTGACCAACCACTTAAGTTGGCGCCGTTCAATCTCTCCAGGGAGACTTTCGGTTTTGTTCTTAAGGCTGACAGCCCATTTAGGCGTGGGATTGATGTTGAGCTCCTGCGCCTCTACAGTACGGGACAGATTGATGAGATCGCCAATCGAATTCTTGATTAATCATGATCTGGATCTGATTTAGTCCAGTGAAAAGCCTATCCTCTCGAGAGCTGATCGATAGTTGTTCTTGAGCCTTAGAGCTTGTTCGGCATTGTTTTGATCACCCCATCGGCGAAATATGTGCTCACGTACTTCCTCCCATCTGTAACCATAGCTATATGTTTCAACAGAGGGGTTTGGTTTTTTCATTTGATTTGATTGATGTCAGGGCCTTGATCGTTTTATGCAATCAGATTTTCTTCCTGACTGCAATAGGAGTATTGACTGCCTTGTCGTGCTTGTCTGATCAGAGGCTAGGACCTAATCAGCAAGAGCCCTGATTTTTTAGAAGCTCGATTCAACTCGTCGTAGCCTTTAGCATTTAAACAAAACAGTCGAGGGTTGTCACCCCTTGCCAGAAGATGAATTAGATCAAAAACAGGGAAGATTTACCCCCTCTAGCTGTGTCTCCTAGTGCTAAGGCTTGGTTGAGTCTGCAATAGGTTCTTGCCTGGGACTGATCATCAGTCTGCGCACTAACCAGGAGAGCTCTCTTGTTCCCCTGTTTTGTATATCAGCACGCAACTGGCAATTCAATCGCACTCTCATAAAGCTGATTGATCAGCCTTGGGGCAGTCCTGGATCAGTCCGTGAAGCTGCATTCCAAAACCGCCAGGGCTTCATCCGGCAGCCCCAGGAACTGATCCAGCCATCTGGCACCTGTCGGTTGCACCATGGCAACGCCGACAAGACACGCACCGCCGTCAGCCCTCAGCGGCACACCCTCCACCCTGTGGCGCTGACTCTGCAGAAAGCCGGTGCTCAGTGTCGTCTTCACTTTCAGATCCGGTGCCTGAAGCCATCGACCAACTGAGAAACGGAACAGGGCATCAA
>DASCPR010000354.1:0-2088 GCA_036012625.1 Prochlorococcaceae cyanobacterium Fu_MAG_50 | reverse complement strand
AGTGATGGGCGCAGGTATTGGCCAAGGGTCAGTCTCTGACAGTCCACGGCCCGCAGGTCAGCCATGGTCTCGATCACTTCGTCACGCTGTTCTCCGAGGCCGAGCATCAGGCCGGATTTGGTGGGGATCGTCGGAGCCAGGGATCGGGCTGCCGCCAGCAGGGCAAGGGAGCGTGCATAGGTGGCTCCGCGTCTCACTTCACGCTGCAGCCTTGCAACGGTCTCGAGGTTGTGGTTGAAGCACACTGGTTCGGCTGCGAGCACGATCGCCAGACGTTCTCTCTGGATGGCCACAGCCCTTTCCCGATCGGCGATGCCGCCCCAGAAATCCGGGGTGAGAACCTCCACGGCAATCAGTGGATTGCGCTGACGGATGGCCGCCATGGTGGTGCTGAACAGGCTGGCGCCATGGTCAGGCAGATCATCCCGAGCCACAGAGGTGAGCACCACGTATCGAAGCCCCATCTGCTCAACGGCCTCGGCAACGCGCTCCGCCTCAAGGGGGTTGAGGATCTCGGGCTTGCGGCCCTTCTCGACCTGACAGAACGCGCAACTGCGGGTGCAGATCGATCCACCCAGCAGAAAGGTGGCCGTTCCTGCCGCATAGCACTCGCCCCTGTTGGGGCAGCGCCCCTCTTCGCAGATGGTATGCAGCCGTTTCGTTTTTACCAGGCCCTGTACGTTCTCCAGCTCAGAGGCATTGCCGATCGGCTTCCGCAGCCAGGCCGGCAGGCGTTCCCGTGGGGGTGTGGCGCTGAAGCGGCTTTTTGGCTGTGTTGTGGCCATCGACGCGGATTGGGATTGGTTCATTCCAGCGTTTGTCTCCCTTCGAGGGCGCGGGTCAGGGTGACCTCGTCGGCATATTCGAGTTCGCTGCCGACGGGGAGGCCATAGGCAATGCGGCTCACCTGGCAAAAGGGTCTGATCAATCGGGCCAGGTAGAGGCTGGTTGTATCCCCCTCAACGCTTGGGGTGAGCGCCAGGATCACCTCTTGAATCTTCTCTCGATCAACCCTCTGCAGCAGACCTTGAATCTGGAGCAGCTCCGGTCCGATGCCATCCATGGGAGAAATCAGTCCGCCAAGCACGTGATAGCGCCCTTTGAACTCCCTGGTGCGTTCCAGGGCGAGAAGATCCCGGGAATCGGCCACCACACAGATCATCCCGTTGCTGCGCTCGTCATTGCGACAGATATCACAAAGGGGATCTGCGCTGAGATGGAAACAGCTCTTGCATTGCCCCACCTGAGTGCGGGCGGCCAGAAGTGCATCCGCAAAACTGCGGATCTGTTCCTCCGGTTGGCGTAGCAGATGCAGTGCAAGCCTCTGGGCCGTGCGGGGACCGATGCCGGGAAGCCTTTCAAACTGATCGATCAGCCGAGCCAGTGGACGGGTGAAACCGCTCAGGGGTCCTCTGCAGATAAGAACGAACTTAGGTGCTCAGTCTCTGGAATGGATTGTCCAAGAAAGTCCGATGGGTTGCCTGATCAGTAGCGGACCCCAGCCCCTAAGACCCTGACGTCTTGCCAAACCTGCAAAGCATCGTGATGGGTCTGGTCGTTGGTCTGATCACATCTTGGCGACAATGAATACCTGGACTAGATCATGTAACCATTGAGATCATCGTTGCCCAGGACTCTGCAGCTGTTGGCAATGGCATTCACTTCTGCTCTGTTCAGATTCAGATTCAGATTCAGGTTGAGATTTAGATTCAGACACCATCTCTTTTCAGCCTTGCGCTGCTGTGATCGGTTTTTCTGTCTGAACGATCAATTCCAGCGCAGCCACCGATCAGGGCAGAATGCCAGGAGCACTCTGGCTGTTTAATGACCTGGCTGTTTAATGCCAAGAGTGTTTGATCTCAAGGCTGTTTGATCCCATGGCTTTTTCGATGGCTCTTCAACTGCGCTCGATCCTGCGTTTGCGTTCGACAGTGAGTCTGCTGCTTGCTTTTGTGCTGGTGTTCCTGCTTGGTGCCTGCAGCGCTGGCTCCGTGGGGTTGAACACGTTCCAGAGCCCCGATGGCCGTTATGCATTCCTCTATCCAACCGGATGGACGCGGGTAGTGGTCAGAGATGGCCCTCAGGTTG
>DASCPR010000353.1:0-4437 GCA_036012625.1 Prochlorococcaceae cyanobacterium Fu_MAG_50 | reverse complement strand
CAGGAATCGGATAAGGAATGCGGCGATGGCGCATGCGCCTCCAGACCCTTACGAAAGCCCTCACCACCAGTTCCACTTCGGCCCGACTCAGGTTGCTCTTTCTCAGTTGTCCATCAAGTTGACGGACTTCAACGATTTTTCGAACAGTCTCACGGGCTTTTGCATCGGAGGTGTCAGGGGGCAGGGAGCGCAGGGCGGCCTCACAGCCATCGGCCAGCATCAGGATCGCTGTTTCCCTTGAGCGGGGCACGGGGCCTCGATATCGGAACAGTTGTTCAGGTACGGATGGGTCGAGTTCCTGGGCCTTGTTGAAGAAGAATCCCATTCTCATCGTGCCCTGGTGTTCAGGAATGAAGTCCGCCACCGGCCTGGGCAGGCGATGGCGGCGTGCCAGTTTCAATCCCTCATCCACATGGGCCTGCAGGATCCTGGCGCTTGCCTGAGGGTCATCGAGTTCATCGTGAGGGTTGAGCTCAGTTGTCTGGTTTTCGATGAACCATTCGGGCGCATGCAGTTTGCCCACATCGTGATAGAGGGCTCCGGTGCGGATCAGGTCGATATCAGCGCCGGTGACCCTGGCCCCTTCTTCGGCGAGGCTGCAGATCATCAGGGTGTGCTCGAAGGTGCCGGGCGCTTCTGAGGACAGGCGTCGCAGCAGGGGGCGCTCCTGATCAGCAAGTTCCATCAAGCGGGCACGGGTGAGCAGCCCGAAGGAACTCTCAAGAATTGGAATCAGCAGGATCGCAACCATCAACAGAAGCCCCACCAGCAAGGCTTCTGAAAGCAGTTCGCCAGGGTTTGTGGCCAACATCCCCCAGGTGGTGTTGCCGTCTGTGAACGGGCTTTGCAGCAACAGCCATTCAGCCAGCAGAGCCCCAAGGGGCAGCAGCACAGCCATCTGTAGCAATTCGGCCCGGCTGCGTTGGCGACCAGCCTGTAAGGCAGCAATGGCGGCGATGGCACAGGCCACGATCAGCCTGCCTTCTCCGAGTCCATAAACGGGTCCAGGCCAGAGCAGGCTGGCAAGGGCCATCCAGGCCAAACCACAGGTGCTGCCGAGTCCCTGGGCGATCAGCAATGTTGGCGGCACGATTGCCGCCAGGGGACTGAGGGCGGCCCCAAACCAGATTTTGGCGGCCTGAACCATCAACAGCAGCGCCAGAGCCAGCAGCCCATGGCGCGCCTCCAGGGAGGGTCGCTCATGACGCATCAGCAGTAGCAGCACGCCGCAGCCGGCCAGGGCTTCCGTGAAGCGTCCAACCCAGGCCCCCAGCCTCGGCTTGCGGCTGACCAGGCCGAAATAATCCAGCACATCAAAGGCCTGGGAGCTGATCGGTTCGCCTTTGCGTGTGATCAGATCGCCACGATGCACCTCAATGGTTGGGATTCCCTGTTTGGTGATCAGTTCCTCGATCCGGCGCTGACTGAGAACAGCATCGATACGCAGGTTGCTGCGGCTCTTCAGGGTGTGGCTCAGCAGCTTGCTGCCTGTGGAGCGGGCCGCTGCCCCTGGATTGCCGAGGTCATCGAGTTGCAGCGATGCCGCCTGACGCAGCTGATCAGGGGGCAGGGTGTTCACCAGTCCCTGACTGAGCATGCGATGGGCGGCACGGCGCATGACCATGTCCCAGTTCCTGCGCTCCTTCAGGGTTCTTGCCGATAGCCAGCGCTGTTCTTCAGGGGTGAGATTGACCGGTCCGATCCGCCCGGCATCATTGCTGCTTGCCACCCGTTCCAGCTCCACCAACTGACGCTCAAGGCGTTCCATCAGGCGGTTGGTCTCCTGGGGATCAATCACCTGGACAAAGGTTTTCGGCACCAGTTGGGAGCGCTGTTGAGCCAGGGCTTCACGATCCACGACATGGGCGTTTTTTGGGGCCAACTCATCAGTGGGGGCTGGAATGCCTGGTCGCAGACTCGGTTCGACCAGCCATGGCCAGCTGCTGATGATCGCGATCACAATGCACACCACAAGCAGGCCGGCTCGCTGTGGACGCGTCCAGCGCAGAACAGGGTGGCGCGGAGTTTCGCTGCGTAACCAGCTCCGCCAGAGACTCGAGAGGCTTGGAAGGCGGGCCACTGTTGTGGAAAAGTCTGCTGGAACGTCACCAGAACGCTAGCTCTCTCCGGTGGGCATGCTGGAGAGAGTGTCCAATCGGTGCATGGCCCTAAGACTCGACGGCAAAGTTCTGGCAGCTGAGATGGAGAACAGACTCCGGGCTGAGATCAGTGCAGGCCTGGACGTTGCCGCTCGCAGGCCGGGTTTGGCTGTGCTCAGAGTGGGAGATGACCCTGCCAGCGGCGTTTATGTCGCCAATAAACAGAAAGCCTGCGCGCGGATTGGCGTTGAGAGTTTTGGCAGCCATCTGGCGGAGAACAGTTCTGCCACTGAGGTGCTGAGTGCAATTCAGGCCTTCAATGCTGATGAACGGGTGGACGGCATCCTGTTGCAACTGCCTCTGCCGTCCTGCCTGGAGGAGGGGCCGCTGCTGGCGGCTATTGATCCGGAAAAGGATGCCGATGGCTTGCACACCTTGAATCTTGGCCGCTTGCTGAAGGGTGAGCCTGGGCCCCGCAGCTGCACCCCGGCGGGGGTGATGGCGCTGCTGAAGCACAACGGCGTGGAGCTGGCCGGCAAGCGGGCCGTGGTGGTGGGCCGCAGCATCCTTGTCGGCCAGCCGATGGCCCTGATGTTGCAGGCGGCCAATGCCACGGTGAGTGTGGCCCATTCGCGCACGGCGAACCTGGCGGAGCTGACACGCCAGGCGGAAATCCTCGTGGTGGCCGCCGGGCGAGCGCGGATGATCGGCGTTGAGCATGTCAGGCCTGGCGCGGCTGTTGTTGATGTGGGAATTCATCGCTTACCCCCTGATCCAGAGGCTGGTCCCCAGAGCCGCGGGAAGCTCTGCGGGGATGTGATCGCCGCAGAGGTGGAGCCGATCGCCGCAGCGTTGTCGCCGGTGCCGGGAGGTGTGGGGCCGATGACGGTGACGATGCTGCTGGTGAACACGGTGGTGGCCTGGTGCCGCCGGCATGGCATCACCCATGGACTTGCGGATCTGATCGTTTAAGCATCGGTTTCGGGGTGTTCAGGGGCTGCAGATCAAGTGAGTCCTCTCCCCTGAGCCGGTGTGGATTGGTCTCGGTGCTTGTGCAAGCTGCTCCAAAACATGACGGCCTGTTTCTGCTAATTCGCTCTGCCTGAGAGAATCCGGCCAGACATCTGCTGCCCATGACCGCTGCGGCGACGACATCCGACAGCGACCCGTCCCTGGGAACGGGCAAGGTGACAGCTGGTGGCGAAGCGTTTGATTTCAAGGCTTATCTGAGCCAGGCCAAGGCCAAGGTGGAAGCAGCCCTGGATGGATCCCTCGGACCGGAGCGGCCGGAGTCCTTGCGGGAAGCCATGCGTTACTCCCTGCTGGCGGGAGGCAAACGGCTGCGTCCGATTCTCTGTCTTGCCGCTTGTGAGTTGGCTGGAGGTGAGGCTCAGCTGGCGATGCCCACGGCGGTGGCCCTGGAAATGATCCATACGATGTCGTTGATCCATGACGACTTACCGGCCATGGATGACGACGATCTGCGCCGGGGACGTCCAACCAATCACAAGGTCTATGGGGAGGCCGTGGCGATCCTGGCTGGAGATGCCCTGCTCACCAGAGCGTTTGAAATGGTGGCGCTGAGGAGTTCAGGCGTTCCTGCTGAGCGGTTGCTGAAGGTGATCGCTGAACTCTCGCTGATGGCCGGAGCTCCCGGATTGGTGGGTGGCCAGGTGGTGGACCTTGAATCGGAAGGCCAGGAGGTTGATCTGGAGACCCTGGAATACATCCATCTGCACAAGACCGGCGCGCTGTTGAAAGCCTGTGTGATCTCAGGTGCACTGATTGCAGGCGCCCAGGAGGAACTGCTTGAGGCTCTGCGGACCTATGCCAGGGGAATCGGTCTGGCGTTTCAGATCATTGACGACATTCTCGATGTCACCGCCAGCAGTGATGTTCTCGGTAAGACCGCCGGTAAGGACATCGTTGCCGATAAAACCACCTACCCGAAGTTGCTGGGCCTGGAGGAATCCCGTCGGCGCGCCGCTCAGCTTGTTCAAGAGGCCAAACAGGCCCTTCAGCCCTGGGCTTCATCGGCGGCTCCTCTTCTGGCCTTGGCTGATTACGTGATCAGCCGTGACAGATGATCATTGCAATCGTTCCTCTGCCAGCAATGCAGCAGTTTCTTGATAATGGCGTGCTGGCCTGGGGACTTGCAGCTTGTGGGCTGGCCCAGCTCTCCAAGCTGTTCGTCGAGCTGCTTGTGCATCGCCGTTGGCGGCCGGGGGTTCTGTTTGAAACAGGTGGGATGCCATCCAGTCACTCAGCTCTGGTGAGCGGAATCGCTGCAGGGGTGGGTTGGCAGAGCGGCTTTGATCAGCCTGGTTTCGCAGTGGCT
>DASCPR010000352.1:0-4958 GCA_036012625.1 Prochlorococcaceae cyanobacterium Fu_MAG_50 | reverse complement strand
CAGCAGACTCACCAGGGTGCTGACCGTCAGCTTGACCTGCTGCCAGGGGTTCATTAACACCACACGCTTGTACAGGTAGCTGTCGAAGGTCAGCTTTTGTACATCCCGGTCTGAGCACATCTCAACGAAGGCCTCCCGGGAGGAATCATTGCGGTAAAAGATGCTCTGCAGGATTTCAAGCACCTTGTATGTGGCGCCGTACTTGCGATCCCAGCGGCGCAGATAGGTGCGCTTGATCTCCCCTTCCGTGGGGATCTTTGCTCCATTCTCAGAAACCTCTGCGATGGCTTCAGCACACATCCGGCCGCTTTTGGCGGCGAAGTAAATGCCCTCGCCGGAACTCTTGGTCACATAACCGGCGGCATCACCCACCAAGGCCATTCGGCCCACCACACGTCTGGGTCTTGGGTGCTCAGGGATCGGATGGGCTTCAACTTTGATCACCTCCCCACCGAACAGGCGTTTGCCTGCCCGTTCCCTTATGCCCTTCTGCAGACCTTTGATCAGACTCTGGTTCTCCTGCATCGTGCCGGTTCCCACGGCCACGTGGTCGTACTTGGGGAACACCCAGCCATAGAAGTCAGGAGAGATGTCGGCACCCACGTACATCTCAGCGAGATTCTCGTAGTAGCTCATTTCCTCCGGGGGCAGCTTGATGCGCTCCTGGAAGGCGATGGCGACGTTGTAATCGCCGGCATCCATGGTCTTGGCGACCTTGGAATTGGCGCCATCGGCACCGACGATCAGATCCACCTCGAGGCTGCTGGCCACACCCGTTGCACCGCCGCCACTGAAATCGGCGTAGTGAATCGTGTAAGGGCCCTGGCGGTTCTCGCCGGTGTCGATCTTCTGCACGAGGGCATTGATCAGAGTGGCGCCTAGATCTGCCGCCCGATTGCGCAGAAAAGCATCGAACACCTCTCGACGACACATGCCGATGTAGGCGTTCTCGTCATAGCCGAGTGGGTCGAGTTTGATATCCACCTCACGATTCGAGGGGGAGATCATCTTCATGTTTCGAACCTTCCGATCAATGATTGAATCGGGCAGATCGAATTCCTCAACCATGCAGAGGGGGATGGCTCCTCCACATGGCTTGGCATTGTCGAGCTTTCTTTCAAAAAGCCAGGTTTGAATACCTGCCTTGGCAAGAACTTCCGCAGCGCAAGAACCACTCGGTCCACCACCGATGACGGCGACACGCAACATCTCAGCACTACTCCGCTGGATTGTATGACCAAGCTAACACCTTGAAGGCTGCTGTGGTGGTCGTGGGGGACTGGCGCCCCCCCTTACGATCATTTCAACACGCATCAACAACGTGGCTCGCGCTGCCGTTGCTCGTCGCACAACCAGGGATGACATCCCGATCGCCCGTCGATCAAGCCCTGCAAGGCCCAGGGGCAGCGGCGGCGGCTTGCTTGTTGCTTGTGTGATGGTTCTGGCAGGCACAGCCATGGCTGTGCTTCTGGGCCCTCAGATCCTGGCTCGATTCAACACGCCGGTAACCCTTGAGACGATCCTCGAACGGCCAGCGGCTGATGGTCGCTTGCTTGGTCATTTTCCTTATCCGGAAGCCATTGATCTGGATTTGATTCAGACGCAAGCCGGGGTTCAACTTCATGTTGATGCTGCAGAGGCCCTGAGATCCATGCAGTTGGCTGCAGCTGCGGAGGGAATCGATCTCAGGTTGCTGAGTGGCTTCCGCTCCCATCAGTTGCAGGAAAGAATCTTTTTCGATGTCAAGTCAGAACGGAATCAAACGGCGGTTGAGCGGGCCAAGGTTTCAGCCCCTCCTGGCTACTCGGAACACAGCACCGGTTATGCCCTGGATCTAGGTGATGGGGGTTTCCCCGAAACCGCACTTTCTGTTGACTTTGAACAGACCCCTGCTTTCCGTTGGCTTCAGGACCATGCAGCCAGCTATCACTTCACTCTTTCTTTCCCGATTGAGAACCCGCAGGGGGTGAGTTATGAGCCCTGGCATTGGCGTTTTGAAGGCTCAGCAGAAGCTCTCAGGCAATTTGAAGCGGCCCGTCAGCTGGCCGGTCGTTCCTGATCAGAGATCGATATCTGCTTGAGAAGCAGACCTCAAGGCTTCAGGGGCTTGATGATGGCGCAGGGCACGGCTGCTTAGAGAAGCCCGCCTGTTGGCGCAGTGCGCAAGCCTGTTGAGCCTGGCTTCTGGCTTGATCCTCATCGATCACTGTCCAGAACGCGGCATTTTTTACTCACCCTGAGATAATCTTCCCCATCGCGCCCAAGGGCGTTCCTCTGCCCATCAGAACGTCTGGTTATTTATGAGCGCCAAGGCCAAGGCGATCCGCAACATTGCGATCATTGCCCACGTTGATCACGGCAAAACAACACTGGTTGATGCCCTTCTCAGTCAATCGGGAATCTTCCGAGATAACGAGGCTGTTCCTACCTGTGTGCTCGATTCCAATGACCTGGAGAGGGAAAGGGGAATCACAATCCTCTCCAAGAACACAGCGGTTACCTACAACGAAACCCGCATCAATATTGTTGATACCCCTGGCCACGCTGATTTCGGTGGAGAGGTTGAGCGGGTTCTCGGCATGGTCGACGGCTGCCTGTTGATCGTTGACGCCAACGAAGGGCCAATGCCTCAGACCCGATTCGTGCTCAAGAAGGCCCTTGAACAGGGCTTGAGACCGATCGTTTTCGTCAACAAAATTGACCGTTCCCGTGTTGATCCAGAAACGGCCGTCGATAAGGTTCTCGATCTTTTCCTTGAGCTGGGCGCTGATGATGATCAGTGTGATTTCCCTTATCTCTTCGGTAGTGGTCTGGGTGGCTTTGCCAAGCCGGACATGGCGACGGAAAGCGACAACATGAAGCCTCTTTTCGATGCCGTCATCCGTCATGTCCCACCTCCGGTGGGTGATGAGACCAAGCCTTTGCAGCTTCAGATCACCACACTCGACTATTCGGATTTTCTGGGCCGCATCGTCATCGGCAGGGTTCACAACGGCCAGATCCGCCAGGGTCAGCGCGCTTCATTGATCAAGGATGACGGCAGCATCAAACGTGGCCGGATCAGCAAGCTTCTTGGCTTTGAAGGCCTGCAGCGGATCGAGATCGAAGAAGCCTCTGCCGGAGATCTTGTCGCTGTTGCCGGTTTTGATGACGTCAACATCGGTGAGACCATCTCCTGTCCTGATGAGCCCAAGGCTCTGAGCTTGATCAAGGTGGATGAGCCCACCCTGCAGATGACCTTTGTGGTCAACGACTCACCTTTCGCTGGCAAGGAAGGCAAGTTCGTCACCAGTCGTCAGTTGCGCGACAGACTGCAGAGGGAGTTGCTCACCAATGTGGCTCTGCGGGTTGAAGACACTGATTCCCCTGATCGTTTTGCCGTCTGCGGACGCGGTGAACTGCATCTGGGCATCCTGATCGAGACCATGCGGCGTGAGGGATTTGAGTTTCAGGTCTCCCAGCCTCAGGTGATCTTCCGCACGATTGATGGCACCCCCTGCGAGCCTGTTGAAACCCTTGTCGTGGATGTTCCGGAGGCAGCGGTTGGCGCCTGCATTGAAAAGCTCGGTGTGCGCAAAGCCGAAATGCAGAACATGGAAACAGGCAGTGACCGGCGCACGCAGCTCGAGTTCGTCGTTCCCTCCCGGGGCCTGATTGGTTTTCGCGGTGAGTTCATCCGCGCCACCCGGGGTGAAGGGATCATGAGCCATTCGTTTTTTGAATACCGTCCGATGCTGGGGGATTTCGATAACCGCAGGAATGGGGTGCTGATTTCTTTTGAGGAGGGAACAGCGACCTTCTATGCCCTCAAGAATGCTGAGGATCGTGGCCAGTATTTCATCACTCCAGGTACGAAGGTCTACAAAGGCATGATTGTTGGAGAAAACAATCGTCCACAGGATCTTGAGATCAATGTCTGCAAGACCAAGCAGCTCACCAATATGCGTTCTGCTGGAGCCGAAGAGCTTGACACCCTTCAGTCTCCAGTGCAGATGACCCTTGAGCGAGCCCTCGAATACATCGGCCCCGATGAAATGCTTGAGGTCACACCTGAATCCATTCGCCTGCGCAAGCTTCCCTCAAAGAAACTGGCCAAGCGCTGATGGTGGCGGTGGTTGATCAGCAGGCCGATCTGGATCTTGTCGAAGACCCTCGTTTCAAGAAAGGTATTGAACTTTTCAATGCTGGGGATTGGTATTCCGCCCATGATGTCTTTGAGGAGCTCTGGCATGAAACAGCTGGACCTGAGCGCAAGACCATCCAGGGTGTTCTTCAGGTGGCAGTCGCCCAGTTGCACCTTGAGAGAGGGAACCGACGGGGCGCCACGATTCTCTACGGCGAAGGCCTGGGCAGGCTGCGTGGGATCGGCACACCCGATCTTGGCTTTGATCTCGATCAGCTCTGCAGTTGCGTTGCGGCGCGCCTGCTGCGCCTCCAACAGGACATGGATCCCGACGAATGCACTGTCCCAGGCCTCGTTGGTAAGGCCTGATCGCCTCGGTACATTGAAGCGCAATAAAGCTGCTGTTAAGACCTTGCCAGCTCCTGTGCATCTGTTCACCAGGAGTCTGAAGATCATGGCCACCATGATCACGCTGTTCAGTGGCACAGCGCTGCTCGAATCAGGCCTGGTCGCTCCTGCCTTGTTTGGCACAGCATGGCTTGGAACACCCAGGGCGGCGATCGCCAATCAGGATGGGTTGTTGACGATTGAATCGGACACTCAGAGTGCCGACAACATCACAGGAGTGGTCACGGCCATCGGCAATGTGCGGATTATTTACCCGGCAAGGGGCATGCAAGCCACCTCGCGGCAGGTGCAGTACTTCAGCAAGGAGGGCCGTCTGGTTCTCAGCGGGGACGTCGATATCGTCCAGGAGGACGGCAAGGCTCTGCAGGCAGAGCGCGTTGTTTATCTGCTCGATGAGGAGAGGGTTGTAGCGATTCCCAAGCCTGGT
>DASCPR010000351.1:0-6716 GCA_036012625.1 Prochlorococcaceae cyanobacterium Fu_MAG_50 | reverse complement strand
CGGCATTGACGGCGGGGTGTTCCACAGCAGAGATCACCAGGCGGCCTACAGGTCTGGCCATGGCGATGCCAAGTAAGGCCAGATGAATTGACTCGGTGGCACCGGAGGTGAACACCAACTGATCAGATTTCGCCTGCAGGATCCTGGCGATGGTCTGGCGGCTGCGCTCCATCACTTCCGCCGCTGCCAGGCCCTGCTGATGAAGGCTGGATGGATTCCCCCAGGCGGTGAGCTGAACCTGTCGGATCCGCTCAATCACCTCCGGCCTAGGGGGGGTGGTGGCTGAGGCATCGAGATAGATGCCTGTTAAAAAACCTGTGGCGTCAAGCTCAGCCGCTGCGGAGGTCATGCCCCTACTTACGGTCTCGGGATCGCTTGTCAAGGGAATCGCTGGCCAGCTTCAGCAGGGAATCAAGGGAGGTGCCGGAGAGGAAATTCTGGACCCGCTTCAAGGATTTCTTTTCTGCGTCGTTTGTGGGCTCTTGGGCCTCAGAGGCCTTAGAGGCCTCAGGGTTGAAAGGTTCTTGATCAGTGCTTGGCTCCGCCAACTGCGCCGTAATCTCCTGCCGCTCAAGGGTGATGTCCCTCTGATCTGAAAACAGCTCAGGAAGTTCTGCTTTGAGCTCGGATGTGAACGTTGGCTCTTGGGCGTGGGATGTGAACGCTGGCTCTTGAAACTCGCTCTTGAACTCTTGTTCCTGGTAGGCGGTATTGAGATCTGGCGCAGATTCCGCCTCGATTGAAAGGTCTGTCTGCAGCGTGATCTGCGGCTGTGATGGCTGTGTTTGCTGTAACTGAACAAGCTCTAGACCTTGACAGTCAGCAGGTGTGAACGCCGGGGTGAGCACCGCATCGAAAACAGCCTCCGCCGGACCTGTCATCAGCACCGAACCATCCCGATCCGTCCAGCTGATCTGAAGTGAGCCGCCGGGCAGTCGCACCTCTGCCACGTCATCGCAGAGACCGAGGAGCACCGCTGCAACAAGGGTTGCGCAGGCACCGGTGCCACAGGCCAGAGTTGCACCCGAACCCCGCTCCCAAACGCGAATCTCAAGCTGCTGACGATTGTGCACCTGAAGAAAATGAACATTGGTGCGCGCAGGGAAGGCCGGATCGTCTTCCAGGGTTGGGCCCCATTGTTCAAAGGGAATCGCATCGAGATCTTCCACAGGCACCACCATGTGGGGATTTCCCATCCCCACGGCGGCAACCGCAAGAGTGGCCCTGCCGATCGAGATCTCCCCCTGGGGCAGACCTGCGGGACCGAATTCAAGGGTGCTGGGAATCTCAGCGGGTTGAAGCAAGGGTCGCCCCATGTCCACCTCAATGCTTCCGTCTTCAAGCAGGCAGGGCTTTATCAACCCTGCAGAGGTTTCCACGCTCCATGAGCTCTTAGAAGTTTCCCCGTCCGTATCGGCAAGGAATCGGGCCAGGCAGCGGATGCCGTTGCCACACATCTCGGCTTCGGATCCATCGGCATTGAAGATCCGCATCCTCAGATCGGCATCGCCTGAGGCTGGCAGGGCAAGAATCAAGCCATCTCCACCCACACCGAAGCGACGATCACAGATGCGCTGAATCCAGGCCGGATCCGGTGAGAGAACGGTGCTGGGAAGCTGGCCATGCCTGCCTTCAATGATCAGGAAGTCATTGCCGAGACCCTGATATTTACTGAACTGCAGCATGTGGATTGATCCTCAACGGTAACGACGATTTGCGATTCAGCGCCTGAGACGCCTAGTCAAAAGATGTTCAACATCAACCAATCCTACTGACTAAAGAAGATGTGTCATGGCCTCGAAGAGGAATTAGAAAGGAAGATCAATGAAAGCAACAATGAGCGCCAAGATAGATACTCATACTGCTGACCTCGAACTCATTGAAGCCAGCAAAGTATTAACAAAGCCTTTTGAACTTCAATGCTAAACATCCCAGGAGCGAAAGCTTGCCTCGATTCCAAGAGCTTCATTGATTGGTCGCAGGCAGCTGAGCCAATCAAACAAGAGCCTTTAATCTGGCTTGCATTCTGCCAAGAGAACTGCTGAACTGATGATCACAATTGTCAATCCAGCCAAGTGGAAGCAACACCCCTTGATCCAAGTCTTCCCGGCGTTCGACTCCTGCAGGCCTGGATCAGAGAGAAGCTGCAACTGAGCATGGAGCTCATCGATGGCAGGCGTTTTGATGGCATTCTGCGCTGGCAGGATTCTGAATTCTTTGCATTGGAACGCACAGACTCCAATCAGCCGATACTGCTCAACAGAAAGGCTGTAGCCGTGATCCGTCAACTCGGATAATCACACCCAGCAGATTAGAACTGCAGAAGGCTTTCGATATTGATATTTTGTTGATGATCAATTCATCCATATTGAGTATTGATCTTCACCTCAACATGTCGGGCTCACGGATTAGTGGCTGTGACGTTATGACACGATCACAGCCTGATGCCCTTCTGTCGTGACGGACTCCAGCTCAATCCCCAACCCAGGATCCGCAGACACGTCACGCTATGACCCCCTCGAGCTTGAGGGGCGCTGGCAGACCCTCTGGCGGCAGAAGGTAATAGATCGAACTCCCCAGAGCAGCTCCACACAGAAGCCTTTCTATGCCCTCTCGATGTTCCCCTATCCATCGGGGAGCCTGCATATGGGTCATGTGCGCAACTACGTGATCACCGATGTGATCGCGAGGGTTCAGCGCATGCGTGGTGATGCCGTGCTCCATCCGATGGGCTGGGATGCCTTCGGGTTGCCGGCGGAGAATGCTGCGATCGAACGCAACATCGATCCAGGTCTCTGGACCGATCGCAACATTGAACAGATGCGAGCCCAGCTGGGCCGGCTCGGGCTCTCGATCGACTGGAGCCGTGAACAGGCCACCTGCCACAGCGATTACTACCGCTGGACACAGTGGTTGTTCCTGGAGCTGTTTGAAGGGGGCCTCGCCTATCAACAGGACGCCACGGTCAACTGGGATCCCATTGATCAAACCGTGCTCGCCAATGAACAGGTTGACGCTGAAGGCCGTTCCTGGCGTTCAGGAGCCCAGGTGGAACAGCGGCAGCTGCGCCAGTGGTTTCTGCGCATCACCGACTATGCCGATGCCCTGCTGGACGATCTTGATCGCCTCGATGGCTGGCCTGAACGGGTACGCACGATGCAGGCCAACTGGATCGGCCGCTCCCGGGGTGCCGAAATCGACTTCAGCACAGGCGGTGATCAACCCCAGACCATCACTGTGTTCACAACCCGTCCTGACACGCTGTTTGGCGCCAGTTATCTGGTGCTGGCCCCAGACCATCAGCTCGTTGATCAGCTCTGCAGCCTCGAGCATCAAGATCAGGTCACAGCTTTCCGGGATCTGATCGCAGATCTCAGCACCCAGGAACGCACCAGTGATGATCGCCCCAAGCGGGGGATTCCAATTGGTGCAGAGGTGATCAACCCTGCCAATGGCGAGCCGATCCCCGTCTGGATTGCCGATTATGTCTTGGCCGATTACGGCACCGGAGCGGTGATGGGTGTGCCGGCTCACGACGAGCGTGATTTCCTTTTCGCCCGCCGCCATGAACTGCCGGTACGCCAGGTGATCCAGGTGCCTGGCACCGATGAACACAACAGTGATGGACAGGCCTGGACAGGGCCTGGTGTGATGATCCACTCAGGTCCCTTTGATGGCCTCACCAACGAGGAGGCCAAGCAGACGATCACCGCAACAGGTGCGGAGGCTGGCTGGGCCCGGGCCAAGGTGCAATATCGGCTGCGGGACTGGTTGATCTCCCGCCAGCGCTACTGGGGCTGCCCGATTCCGATCATCCACTGCAGCAGCTGTGGAGCCGTGCCGGTGCCCAGGGAGGATCTGCCCGTGGAGCTACCGCGCAACATCGATCTCAGCGGCAAAGGGGGTTCGCCCCTGCTTCAGCAGGAGGACTGGCTGCAGAGTTCCTGTCCGAACTGCGGCAACAGTGCCCGCCGCGAAACCGACACCATGGACACCTTCATGTGTTCCTCCTGGTATTTCCTGCGTTTCGCTGATCCGAACAACACCGAACTGCCCTTCGCTGCAGAGGCCGCCAACCATTGGTTGCCGGTGCAACAGTATGTGGGAGGTATCGAGCATGCAATTCTGCATCTCCTCTATGCCCGCTTCTTCACCAAGGCCCTCAGAGACAGAGGCCTGGTGGATGTTGACGAACCATTTGAACGTCTCCTCACCCAGGGCATGGTGCAGAGCATTACTTACCGAAACCCTGCAACTGGTCGCTATGTGGCGCCGGATCGTGTTGTCGATCCAGGTGATCCCCGGGATCCAGACTCGGGCGAAAGCCTTGAAGTGCTGTTCGAGAAGATGTCGAAATCGAAGCACAACGGCGTTGATCCCGCTGCCGTGATCGATCGCTATGGCGCTGATACCGCCCGCATGTTCATTCTGTTCAAGGCCCCTCCGGAAAAGGATCTCGAATGGGATGACGCTGATGTTGAGGGGCAGTTCCGCTTTCTGCAACGCCTCTGGCGACTGGTGGATGGTGTTACCTCAGCCAGAAGCCAATCCCCCTCAGGCCCTGCCCCATTGCGGCTCGATCAGCAACTACCGGAGCGACCGGCGGATCTCAGTGAAACCGAAACGACGGTGAGACGTGCTGTGCATACAGCGGTTCAGGCGGTGAGTGAGGATCTCAGTGGCGAGCTGCAGTTCAACACGGCGATTTCAGAGCTGATGAAGCTCTCCAATGCTCTCAGTGGAAACCTTGATGACCTAAGAGAACCGATCGCCTGCGAGGCGATCTCTGTGCTGGTGCGCCTCCTGGCACCGTTCGCACCTCACCTGGCCGAAGAGTTCTGGTTGCAGCTCCAGGGGGACGGCAGCATTCATCAGCAACCATGGCCATCCCACGACCCAGAGGCCCTGGTGCTGGACACGATTGAGCTCGTGATTCAGGTGAAAGGCAAGCTCCGCGGCACCATCCAGGTGCCAGCCGATGCAGATAAACACACCCTTGAGCAGCTGGCCCTCGCCAGTGAGGTGGCTGAGAAATGGTTGGAAGGCAAGGCTCCCCGGCGGGTGATCGTGGTGCCGGGGAAACTTGTGAATCTGGTGCCCTGAGCAGATCAGCTCTTGCTGAAGCGCATACTGGCCGGGCTTGACCAGTCCCCCTGGGCCGTATAACCGCGGGAATTGGCAGTGAGATGCCTGAGAATCCAGAAAATCACCTCATCTGATCCCTCCCCGATCACCCGCTGCACTTCAGCGACGGATCTCGGCACACCATCGGCAAGGACCTTCTCCACCTGACCCTGCAGGCCAAGAATGGCTGCAGCGGCTTTTTTGCCTGCCTCCACACCGGGCTGGTGGTAGGCGTTGACATCAACCAACTCGCCATAGAGACCAACGGCCCTCTCAAACAGAGCGATCAGGGCTCCGAGATGGCGAGCATCAAAATTGCGCATGCTGATGCTGATGCTTTGTCTGCCCCCCTCAGTCAGCGCCGATCTTGTGCCCTGCAGGAAACCATCAAGGAAATCCCCTGGACGCTGCTCCTTGATCGCCGGGATGTCTTCCACATCTCTGAGCACTTCAATGAAGGTGACAAAGAAGTTATCGATCCCATCCCGTAGCTGCTGAACATAGGCGTGTTGATCCGTGGAGCCTTTGTTGCCGTAGACGGCAATCCCCTGATGCACTTCCTTGCCCTGTCGATCAAGTTTCTTGCCCAGGGATTCCATCACCAATTGCTGCAGGTAACGACTGAACACCTCCAGACGATCGCGATAGGGAAGCACCACCATGTCGCGGTGGCCTTTGCCGCCTCCAGCAACATGCCAGGAGGCGGCCATCAGGGCTGCTGGGTTCCTGCGCACATCAGCGACACGGGTGGCCTCATCCATCTGGGCGGCACCGGCGAGAAAATCGCGGATATCGCAACCGATCAAGGCTCCAGGCAACAGTCCCACCGCACTCATGATGCTGGTGCGACCACCCACCCAATCGAACATGTCAAAGCGCTTCAGCCAGCTCTCTTGCTGAGCCTGCTTATCAAGGAGGCTGTCCAGCATCGTCACGGCCACAGCCTGCCCTGCCCAGCTGCCACCATTCGCTTCCACGTAATGACGGGCCTGCTCCATGCCGAGATGGGGTTCCGGCGTGCCTCCAGACTTGCTGACCGTGATCACAAGGGTTGTGGGGATGCTGTCTCCTAGGCCCGCCAGAACCCGGCTCATGCCATTGGGATCGACATTGTCAAAGAAATGGAAAGGCAAACCCTTGTTGCGATCCTGGAGGGCACGGATCATCAGTAACGGCCCCAGGCCACTGCCGCCGATACCGATCCAGAGCACATCCGTGAAGGGTTGTCCATTCGGCGCCTTGATCGCGCCACTGTTCAGGTCACGGCCGAATTTCTCAATCTGATCGATTTCTGCTTCGATGTGATCCCTCACCTCTTCAGTGGGTGCGAGTTGAGGGGCCCGCAGCCAGTAATGGCCCACCTGACGCTTCTCATCAGCATTGGCAATAGCCCCGTCTTCAAGGGCCTGCATGGCTTTAAAGCCCTTCTCAAAGCTTGGTTGCAATCGATCGAGATCAGCGGCGTTGAGGTGCATCCTGCTGACATCCAGCCAGAACCCGAGATCGTCGTGAAACCAGAGCAAATCACAGAAACGCTGCCATTGAACCTGGGTATCTCTGGCGTTGAAATCGGGAAAGCTCATCGCGGCTGG
>DASCPR010000350.1:0-4281 GCA_036012625.1 Prochlorococcaceae cyanobacterium Fu_MAG_50 | reverse complement strand
TTTTAGCTCAAGCTTTGTTGGCATCGCCGAGCAATAGGGCCTGCTGCCGGGCTTGGCGAGGTATTGCTGGTGATAGGCCTCTGCGAAATGAAACACCTGGTCTGCCTTGATTTCCGTGGTTATCGAGCCGTAGCCAGCTGCACTCAGCAAGCTCTGGTAGGCATCACGGCTCGCCATGGCGAGGTTCAGCTGCTCGGGAGTGGTGGTGTAAATAGCAGATCGGTACTGGCTTCCGCAATCATTGCCCTGGCGATCTCCCTGGGTGGGGTCATGGCATTCCCAGAACAGTTTGAGCAGATCACTGAAGTCAATGGCCGGTTTGCTCCACACCACGCGCACCACTTCGCTGTGGCCTGTCAGCCCCGAGCACACCTGTTGATATCTCGGATTTTCAGCCTGCCCTCCGGCATAGCCCACCGCCGTTGAAACAACGCCTGGCAACCGCCAGAAGCCTTTCTCGGCACCCCAGAAGCAGCCACAACCAAAGATCACCTCCTCCTGATCTGTCATCAGCGGAGCTGAAAGAGGGGTTCCAAGCACAGCGTGGTTGAGCTGGGCACCGTTGAAACCATCAGGGTTGGATCGTTTTGGTGTCAACCAGGAGGGCAGCATTGCAACACTGAAAGTGCCACAAGGTTAGGGATTTTTGATCGGCTCAAGCTGGATGTGGTTGAGCAGGGTGGTGACAAAGGCAAACAGCAGAAAAGGAAGGCTCAACACGAGAATCACACCCACCCCCACAAGTGCGAACAGGGGACGGGAGGACCCCATCAGCGCTAACCCGGCGGCCAGGCTGACGAAGATCACCGCCATCCAGGCAAGGATCTGCCCGTAGATATCGCCAAAGGTGAGGGTGCAGCGCACGGCGAGGGGCTTGCCTTCAGTCATGGCGTGTTCCTGCTTCAGCTCATTGCTCTTCAGCTAAGCCAGGATTTGCTGAGTTGTCTGGAAATTGTGCGTAACCGTTTCAAGCAACAGCTTTGTTTTTAAGCATCAGCCCTGGCTTCAGGCGGCAGCCTCGAGGTCTCCCACCGCCTGCTCCCGTTCCCAGAGGCGGCGGTAGGTGCCATTGGCCCTGATCAGCTCATCATGGTGGCCCTGCTGCACCAGGCGTCCCTCCTCCATCACCAGGATGCGGTCGCAGGCAGCGGCGGCTGAGAGTTGATGGCTGATCAACAGGATGGTTCGATCGCGTTGGGCGCGGATCGAAGCCAGAATTGCAGCGGCGGTGTTGTTGTCGACGCTGGCCAGAGCGTCATCCAGAACAAGCACTGAAGAAGACACCAGTAAGGCCCGCCCCAGGGCTGTGCGCTGTCGCTGCCCGCCGCTGAGGGTGATGCCCCGCTCGCCAACCAGGGTCTCGAATCCGTCAGGAAACCCCTTCACATCCTCGATCAGCCGAGCCTGGGTTGCAGCTTCTCTGACCCGCTCCATCGAGGCCTGCGGATCGCCGTAGCGGAGATTGTCGGCAAGGCTGCTTGTGAACAGGTAGCCCTCCTGAGGCACGAGCGCAATCTGATGACGCAGGTCCTTCAGGCTCAGGTCATTCACATCCAGGTCATCCAGAAACAACTGGCCCTGGGGAACCTCCACCATGCGGCCCAGGGCTCGAGCCAGGGTGGTTTTGCCGCAGCCCACAGGGCCCACCACCGCCACCAGCTCCCCGGGTTGAACGACGAAATCCAGGCCATTGAGGGTGTCGCGATCGCTGTTCTCGTAGCGCACCCGCAGTTGACGGGCCTCCAGTCGCCCAGCAGCAGCCGAGGATCTGGTCAACGGTTGGCTCGGATCTCGAATCAGAGGCTTGCGCTGCAGCAGACTTTCAACCCGCTCAAGGCTCACCTGGCCGGTCTGAAAGGTGTTCAGGGTGAAGCCCAGCAGTGCGGTTGGAAAGACCAGCCGCTCCACAAAAAGGATCATCGCCACCAGGCCGCCGATGGTGAGCGCACCCTGCTCCAGCTGATGGGTTCCGAGGGCCAGCAGCACCAGCAGGGAGAAGGCGGAGATCCCCTCCAGCAGAGGAAACAAGGTGCTGCGGGTCCTGGCCAGACGGATGGCGCAATCCCTGTAGAGCTGATTGCGCTGCTGGAAGGCGCTCTGTTCAGCCTGCTCCTGGCCGTAGATCTTGATGGCGCCCACCCCCGAGAGATCCTCCTGGATCAGTTCACTGAGGCTTGAGAGCGCTTCCTGCTGGCGTTGCTGCTGCCGCATCATCCGGCCCCCGAAGAGGCGCACCGTGGCCAGCATCACCGGATAGAGCGCAATCGCTGCCACCGTCAGCATCGGGTCAATCGCCAGCATCGCCGGCAGGGTGAAGGCATAGGCCAGCACGGTGTTGGTGAGGCTGAGCACCGCAAAGCCCAGCAGGCGCCGGATATTTTCCACATCACTGGTGGCACGGCTGATCACCTCACCGCTGCCGACGGACTGCACCCAGCCCGGCTCCTGGGTGAGCATGTGATCAAACAGTCTCTGGCGCAGCTCCACCTCCACCTGGCGCCCCACACCGAACACCACTTGCCTGGAGATCATCCTCACGATCGCCATGGAGCTGGCCAGGATCACGATCCAGCCGGCCTGACGCAGAACATCATTCAGGGCAAACCCTGTCTCCAGATCGTCAATCACCCTGCGCACCTCAAGGGGGATCACCACACTGAGAATGTTCACCATCACCAGGGCGACGGCACCACCGAGTACGGCCCGCCGATGGGGCCTCAGATACCGGCCGATCAGATCGAGGCGAAATGCCGCCATGAAGGGGGGATTGCAGGAAACAAACTAAGCAGCCCTCTCACTCCCAGCTGAGGGGCATTGGCGGCCTCTGATGCGCGTCTTGCAAGGGTGACCTGCAAGTGTCTTGATATTCAGACCACCTGAAAATACTGGGCAGATCAAGAACCCGGGGATTGTTTCCCATTTCAGCTCTCGCCAGTCTGGCGATTTTGGGGGATAGTGGAGATGTCCCCATCACCCGGCCCGGAGTGCTCAGCACCCGGGTTTTTTTCTGCAGACATGTCTGTTGAATCATCTCAATGGCCCCAGATCCTCGAGCAGCTTCTGCAGGGCCATTCACTCCAGGACTATGAAGCCGGCAGCTTGATGCAGGCCTGGCTGGCGGAGGAACTCTCCCCGGTTCAGACCGGTGCTTTCCTGGCGGCCCTGCGCTGCAATGGCGTCTCTGGCGGTGAGCTTTCGGCGATGGCCATGGTGCTGCGGGAGGCCTGCCCCCTGCCTTGCCCAAGGCCGGATTTGGCCATCGTTGATACCTGTGGAACCGGTGGTGATGGTGCGGATACGTTCAATATCTCCACGGCTGTGGCCTTCACGGCAGCCGCCTGTGGAGTGCATGTGGCCAAGCACGGCAACCGCAGTGCCAGCGGCAGGGTTGGTTCCGCCGATGTGCTCGAGGGCCTTGGTCTGCATCTCAAAGCACCCCTGAGAACCGTTGTTGGTGCTTTGTCCAAGACAGGGATCACCTTCCTGTTTGCCCCCGCATGGCATCCAGCCCTGGTCAACCTTGCCCCGCTGCGGCGCAGCCTCGGGGTCCGAACCGTGTTCAATCTGCTGGGTCCCCTTGTCAACCCCCTCAGGCCCCAGGCCCAGGTCCTCGGGGTGGCCAGGCCTGATCTGCTCGATCCGATGGCGGAAGCACTGCTGAAGCTCGGTCTCAACCGGGCTGTTGTGGTGCATGGCGCTTCCGGACTGGATGAAGCCTGTCTATCGGGCCCCAATCAGCTGCGACTTGTTGAAAACGGCAAGCTGCGTGAGGCCTCTCTTGATCCGGAGGAACATGGCCTCACGGCTGCGCCGTTGGAGGCCCTCAAGGGGGGTGATCTCGCTGAGAACCAGACAATTCTCAGATCCGTTCTTCAGGGGGGTGGCACCCAGGCGCAGCGCGATGTTGTGGCCCTCAACACCGCTCTGGTGCTCTGGGCCGGAGGGCTTCAGGACGATCTTCATCAGGGTGTGATCCAGGCCAGGCGCTGCCTGGAAAAAGGTGTTCCCTGGCATCGCCTTGAGGAGTTGCGGCAGATCCTGGCCCCTCAGGCTGGAGAATGAAGCGATCTGCGCCATGGGCAGCCCGCTGATGACAGCGTCGTTTCGAGACCCTGCCGTTCTGCTCCTCGCTGATGGCACCCTGCTGGAAGGTGAGGCCTTCGGGCAGCGGGGCACCGTGCTTGGCGAGGTGGTGTTCAACACCGGCATGACGGGATATCAGGAGGTTCTGACAGACCCCAGTTATTCCGGACAGCTGATCACCTTCACCTATCCGGAATT
>DASCPR010000349.1:0-2055 GCA_036012625.1 Prochlorococcaceae cyanobacterium Fu_MAG_50 | reverse complement strand
GCTTCTTCTCGGGCAACGTCAAGACGCTGGTTTTGAGGTGTTGTGATTAAACGTTCTCTCACCCTCTCCAGGGCCCATTTGAGATTCACGGCCGTGGGTCTTGTGGAATTCAGCTGAGCAAAGGCTTGTTCTAATGAAGAATCTGAACTGTTATGTTTCATTGCCAGCATCAATCCATAGGCACCGGTTACGCCAATTAAAGGTGCACCTCTGACGATCATCTGCGAAATGGCCTCAGCGGCCTGGTCATGGCTGTTGAGAACAGATGTTGTCAATGTATGGGGTAATTTGGTTTGATCAATCACAGCAACTGACAGTCCGTCCTCTTCAAGCCAGATCGTACGCCATGGCTGACCATTGATGTTCATGACTTGCTCAAACTTTTAGCCAACACTACCTCAGTGGTTCCCTGAACTCTCATGCTGCATCGTTCGCCTGGCCTTGGGTAGGGCAACTCGAAATCCAGGGGCTTTTACGTGTGTGTGAGCCTTCATACGCTGATGTTTATCTGAACGTCGTTGTTTTCAACTCTGGTGCATCTCCGCAGTTGTTGTTGAGTTTGTTCTCGGAGATGGCTTTGCTTTTGCGAGTGATCCTTCTGCATCTTTAAGACCTGCAGAGATTCTGTGCTGAGGCTTTTCCGGGTGGGTCTGAATGTTCCCTTGCCGTGTTAGTTTGGCATCAAGTATTGATGATTCCAGTGAATCTATCTGCATCTGGAGAGCTTGCCAGCGCACGACTTGGCGTATTGGGAGGCAGTGGTCTTTACAACATGCAGGCTTTGGAGTCGCCAGAGGAGATTCAGCTCAACACCCCTTTTGGAGAAACATCAGATCGTCTGATGCTCGGTAAAATGGCAGGAATGGAAGTTGTTTTTCTGGCACGGCATGGGAGGAATCATACTTATTTACCTGGGGAAGTTCCATACAAGGCGAATCTATGGGCGATGCGAAAATTAGGAGTGAAGTGGATCATCTCCGCATCTGCTGTGGGGTCATTGGATGAAGAGATCAGGCCATTGGATATGGTAATTCCAGATCAATTCATTGATCGTACGTGTCAGCGCCCAGTCAGCTTTTTTGGCAATGGTGCAGTTGCCCATGTCTCCATGGCAGATCCATTCTGCAACACCCTTTCTGAGCTCTTGTCTGGGGTTGCAGGTTCATTGATGCCAGCAGAGCGCCGGTTGCATACCCAGGGGACCTATCTGTGTATGGAAGGCCCTGCGTTTTCAACAAGAGCCGAATCGAATCTTTATCGCCAATGGAATTGTTCGATCATTGGCATGACCAACCATACGGAAGCCAGGCTCGCCAGGGAGGCTGAAATTGCCTATTCAACCTTGGCGATGGTGACAGATTATGATTGCTGGCGGCAAGGTCACGATGATGTGACCGTGGAGATGATTGTTGAGAATCTGCACCTGAATGCAGAGCTGGCAAACATCATCATTGAGCAAGCTGCCAAGGCAATTTCTACATCAAGGCCATCATCTATTGCACATCACGCCTTGCGTGATGCCCTGCTGACCCAAAAGCAGCATATTCCAAGTCAAACGAGGGATCAGCTGGAGTTGTTCACCGCTGCCTATTGGGTCTGACCCTGATTCCATGGCTCTGCTGGCGAATCTGCTGGCGTTCCCCATGGCTGGCATCACCTGCAGTGACTTTCCTTTGCTGATCAGCGGCTGATTGCTGATTGTCCACAGTCCCTGTCTGGCAACTGGCAATCGGATCGGTGCTCAGATCAATGTCCTCGATCCCCGCCCTCGTGGTGATCATCGTGCTTGTGCAGCTCAAGGCACTGGGTTCGCTCTGTAGAGGGATGTTTTCGCTGTTGCGATTTGACGTTCCTTCTGTGCAGGCTGCGTAACCCTTCGCAACCCAAGTCGGCGCAAGTCCCTTGCTGCTTTTATCTTTGATGAATTGAATTTTTCGAGACTTTACCCATGTCGATCGATCTTGCTGCCCAGCTCAAGGAAGGCACCAAGAAAGCTCACACGATGGCGGAGAACACCGGTTTCGTGACCTGCTTCCTCAAGGGTGTGGTTGATAA
>DASCPR010000348.1:0-9645 GCA_036012625.1 Prochlorococcaceae cyanobacterium Fu_MAG_50 | reverse complement strand
TGCCCGAGGCTCCTGGTCTGTTGGTCTGTAACCCTCCCTATGGCCAGCGACTTGGCTCTGGAGATGAACTCCCTTCCCTCTATGACGATCTGGGCTGTTTTGCCAAGAGTCGGGCCTCCGGATGGGAACTCTGGTTGTTGAGCGGTAATCCAGCCCTAACCGGAGCCCTGCGCATGAAAGCCAGTCGTCGGATGCCGATCAGCAACGGTGGCATCGATTGCCGTTGGCTGCATTACGCCATCCGTTGATCAGGGATCAGATCAACTGCGCCCCATCACAGCGCGAGTGGTTTTGCTAAGCCCTTCCAGGGTCTGAGGCAGGTAAGGGCCTTTGGCCAGCTGGCCACCAATGCGCAGGCTCAGACCTGCTAACACCAGATCCAGCACAGTCAGCCAGAGCAGTGCCTTGATCAGGCTCCAGCCCCAGGCGTCTTGCACCCAGAGCACCAGGAGGATCTCAATGGCAACCAACGCCAGCATCATCAGCGTGCCACCCATGGCCAGGAACACCCCGCCACTGATCAGGCGCCGCTTTTCACGATCCACTTCCTGCAGGGCGATCCGCACATGCAGATCCATCACAGACCCTGCCAGCGCGGTGACACGGGCGGCGGCGCCAAGGGGGCGAGCACGTTGTGATTGAGAGTCAGTCATCAGGTGCGTCGACCCCCGGCCAGCACAAGGCCGATCAGGACGCCGAGGCCGGCGGCAACACCCACCGCCAGTAGCGGACGTTGCCTGACCGGTTTCTCGATCCGCGGTCGCAGGGTTCGGTTGAGCTCATCGAGAAGTTCTTCAAGCTGGCTTTCAAGAGGCTCGAGGGTATCTGCCAGATCGCGGGTGCGATCCGTTGCCATATCCAGCAGATATGCCAACTGCTCGCGCACCCCTGGATCATTGAGGCCGGATTGCTTGGAGATCACCCGCACCGCTTCGTCCAGGCTGCCGCGGGTGGCTTCCAGGGTGTGCCGTGCCACATCAGGCCAGCGCTCCTGAATCGAGGGGATCAGGCTTTCAAAACGCTCACGAAAGCGCAGATCAAACGAGTCTGGTGGATTGGCTGCAGATGTATCAACAGCGGCCTGGTGATCGCCTGACGCGGAATTCGCCGCTTCCATGGGTTCCACGAGAAGGGATTGACCGAAGCGTAGAGAGACCTTTGCGTCAAAGGAACCCCTCCAACCACAACACCCTCAAGCTTTTGATCCGGCGCCTTCCAGACATCTTCACCAGGAGGCCCTTGAGATTCTCTGAACAGACGGTAATTTTGGCTCGCCGCCAGCCCCCTGCTCCTGTTGGTTCATATCAATCAGGTTGGGCTCAAGCATTTCAAGTCCTTCGGGGGGGCGATGACCATCCCCCTGGAGCCGGGTTTCACCGTGGTTACGGGACCCAATGGCTCAGGCAAGAGCAACATCATGGATGGTGTTCTCTTCTGTCTGGGTCTGGCCACCAGCAGGGGCATGCGCGCCGATCGCCTGCCTGATCTCGTCAACAGCGGTGTGCTCAAGGCCGGCAAGTCCGCTGAAACGGCGGTGAGCGTCAGGTTTGATCTCAGCGACTGGCAGCCGGATGCCGCAGAGGAAGGCCTTGAAGCTCCCGAGGAGGGGCCATGGATCAGAGCTGATCAACAGGAATGGACGGTCACCCGCAAGTTGCGGGTGATGCCCGGTGGCTCCTACAGCTCCAGTTATTTCGCCGATGGTGAACCCTGCAATCTTCAGCAGTTGCAGACCCAGTTGCGCCGCCTGCGGGTTGACCCTGAGGGCAGCAATGTCGTGATGCAGGGGGATGTGACCCGCATTGTCTCGATGAGCAACCGTGACCGTCGCGGCCTCGTGGATGAACTGGCCGGTGTTGCTCTCTTTGACAGCCGCATCGAGCAGACCCGTAAAAAGCTCGATGACGTGCAGGAACGTCAGGAGCGCTGCCGGATCGTTGAGCAGGAGCTGCTTGTTTCACGGCAGCGGCTTGAGCGGGATTGCGCCAAAGCCCGCACATATCAAGAGCTTCGTCAGAAGGTTCATCTCGGTCGGCAGCAGGAACTGGTGCTTGCCTTCGAGGCCGCCCAGCAGGGGCTTGTTGACCTGCAGGGTCGCCAGAAGCAACTGGCGGAAAAGGAGCTGGAAGATGCGGAACAGGTCAGCCAGTCCGAGCAGGCCGTGGCCAAGGCAGCGGTCCATCTGCAGACCCTTCAGGAGGAGGTGAAGGCCCTCGGTGAGGACAAGCTGCTCAGTGTTCAGGCGGAACTGGCGGGACTCGATACCCAGTCCAGAGAGCTGGAACGTCAGGCAACGCTGCATCAGGAGGAAGGTGAGCGCTTGCAGGGCCTCCGCCATGACTTCACCAGTCGCAGGCAACAACTGCGCCACGAAGGCAAGACTCTGGCGGATGATCCCAATCGCCTTGAACTGGAGTCTGCAGAGCAATCCTGTAAATCGTCTGAAGCTGCCGTTGAGGTTTCACGTCGCCGCCTCGGTGATGTGGCTGGCCGCTCTGGTGCCTGGCTCGACCTCCAGCGCCAGCGCAGCGCCCGCAGAAAGGACCTGCAGAGCAATCTCAGCCCATTGCAGCAGGAGCAGCAGCAGCTTCAGGAACGCCTGCAGCAGAGCGGTGAGCGTCTGCAGGAACTCACCCTTGAGCAGCAGCGTGATGGCAATACGGATCAGCAGGTTCAGGGGCAGCTCGATCAACTGGAACAGGAATGGCAGACCCTGCTGCAGAACATCAGTGAACAGAAACAGTCTCTGCAGCAGAACGCTGAATCCCTGGCGATTCAGCAACGCACCCGCAGCAGACTCGAGCAGGAACAGACCAGGCTTGAGCGGGAGATCGCCAAGTTGGAAAGCCGCCGCGAAGCCCTGCATGAAAGCCGGGGCACAGGTGCCCTGCGCTTGCTGCTGGAATCCGGCCTCGATGGTATTCACGGCCCCGTTGCTCAGCTCGGTGAGGTTGCTGAAAAGCACCGCCTAGCGCTGGAAGTCGCTGCAGGCGCAAGGCTTGGACAGGTTGTTGTCGATGATGATCGCATTGCTGCCAGGGCGATCGAACTGCTGAAAAGCAAGCGTGCCGGCAGGCTCACCTTCCTGCCTTTGAATCGGATCAAGGCCCCGGGGAGTGGCAGCGCTGCCCTGGCCAGGGGACGCAGACCGGATGGCAGCGCAAACGGCGCCGGTTTGATCGGCAGAGCCGTTGAACTGGTGCAATTCCAAGCGATTTACAAGGATGTGTTCGCCTATGTCTTCGGGGAGACGCTGGTCTTCAGCAGCCTCGATGCAGCCCGGCAGGAGCTAGGTCGCAGCAGGGCCGTGACCCTCGATGGTGAGCTGCTGGAGCGCAGTGGTGCCATGACGGGCGGGAGTTTCTCAGGCCGCAGCAGTGGCTTGAGTTTCGGCAGCTGCAGCGATGGCGATGAAGCGGAGCCCCTGCGTCGCCGGTTGCTGGAACTGGGCGAGACCCTGTTGGCCTGTAGACGGGAAGAGGCTCGGATCAGCCAGGCCCTGGAGCAGATCCGCCCTCGCCTCAAGGAGCTTGAACAGCGCCAGGCAGCCCTTGTGGCGGAGCGGAACGCGGCCCGCCGCTCCCATGGCCCACTGCTGGAACGCAGCAGTGAACGTGCCCAGCGCCTCAGCCAACTGCAGAACAGCCAGAAGCAGGAGCAGCAGCGTCTGTTGGAGCTCAATCAGTTGCTCAAGCCACTGACTGAGGAGCTTCAGACCCTTGAGCAGCAGGAACATGAGGCTCAGTCGAATGATGACGCTGCTGCCTGGCAGGGCCTGCAGGCGGATCTGGAAGCCGCTGATGCCGCCCTGGAACTGGCTCGCAACAAACGGGATCAGCTCCTCGCCGCCCAACGGGAAAGACAGCTGGCGATCGAACGTCTTGGTGATCAGCAGAAGGGGCTGGAGGCGGAGGAAGCCAGGTTGCAGGAGGCGGTGGGGGCTCTGTCCGCAGCTCATGGCGAATGGCGCAAGCAACAGGAGGAGCTTCAGCTGCGTCGTACAACCCTTGAAACGCAGCAACAGGAGCTGCAGTCACGCTTTGGTGAGCAACGCCGGGCCCGTGATGCCGCTGAGGCGTCTGTGGCTGAACTTCGCCAGAAGTTGCAGCAGGCCCAGTGGAACCTTGAACGCCTGCGGCAGGATCGGCAGAGCCTTGCCGAAGAATTGCGCAGCGGAGCCGTGCGGCTGCAGGAGCTTGAGCAGAGTCTTCCCGATCCTCGCCCTGAAATCCCTGCAGAGCGTCGCGAAGCTGGACTGGAAGCGCTTCAGAACGAACTGATGCAGCTGCAGCAACGCATGGAGGCCCTTGAACCGGTCAATATGCTTGCCCTGGAAGAGCTTGAGCAACTCGATCAGCGTCTTGGTGATCTGGGCGAGCGCCTGGAGGTGCTCAGTCAGGAACGGGAAGAGTTGCTGTTGCGTATCGAGACGGTCTCCACGCTTCGTCAGGAAGCCTTCATGGAGGCCTTTGAAGCCGTGGATGTTCATTTCCGCGAGATCTTCGCGAGTCTGTCTGAAGGAGACGGACATCTGCAGCTTGAAAACCCTGAGGATCCCCTCGAAGGTGGTTTAACCCTGGTGGCCCACCCCAAGGGCAAAGCGGTGCGGCGCCTTGCTGCCATGTCAGGCGGGGAGAAATCCCTCACAGCACTGAGTTTCCTGTTCGCTTTGCAGCGTTTCCGCCCCTCTCCCTTCTACGCCTTGGATGAGGTGGATAGCTTCCTCGATGGTGTGAATGTTGAACGGTTGGCTGCCTTGATTGCCCGCCAGGCGGATCAGGCTCAATTCATGGTGGTGAGCCATCGCCGGCCGATGATCGGGGCTTCAGGTCGCACGATCGGTGTGACCCAGGCCCGTGGTGCCCATACCCAGGTGGTGGGCCTACCCGACGCGGCATGAATCCATCCCAGTTGACCTTGCGTCAAAATGACTGGATTCGCCCCCGGTTCAGGTCCTGCGTTTGACCACGACCCCATCCCCCACTGATCCTCTGGCAACAGTTCCCACTGACAGGCTCTGGCTGCGCTCTGAATTGATGGGCACACAGGTGATCACAAGAGACACCGGCAGGCGCCTGGGTGTTGTCGGTGAAGTTGTGGTCGATATCGATCGCCGTGAGGTGGTGGCTCTCGGTCTTCGTGACAATCCCCTCACCCGTTTTCTGCCTGGATTGCCCCGCTGGATGCCCCTGGAGCGGATTCGTCAGGTTGGCGATGTGATTCTTGTGGATTCAGCCGATTCCCTCAGTGAGGGCTTCACCCCTGAGCGCTACAGCCGTGTGATCAATTGCCAGGTGATCACGGAATCGGGTCAGGTGCTCGGCAGGGTTCTTGGCTTTGCCTTTGATATTGAGACCGGGGAGCTGAGCACCCTGGTGACCGGCGCTCTCGGCGTACCACTACTCGGAGAAGGCGTTCTCAGCACCTGGGAGATCCCGGTGGATGAGGTGGTGAGCAGTGGCGCTGATCGGATCATTGTTTATGAAGGATCTGAGGAGAAGCTCAAGCAACTCAACAGTGGATTTCTCGAAAAGCTGGGGGTTGGTGGCGCCAGCTGGGAAGAGCAGGAACGGGAGCGCTACCGCGCCAATCTGGTGCCTGTTCAGAATCAACTGGCCTCCGGACAGCCCAGCGAACAGGAGCAGCGGCGGCTGCAAGGGGCCACCAGTGAACGCCTTGAGCCGGAAGAGGAGTTTGAGTATGTGGAACTTGAGGATCGGCGTCAGGACGTGATCCCTCAGCGCCGTTATCTCGATGAGCCGCCCCCGGAGCGAGAGACGGGCTATCGCCCCTATGACGATGAGCGTGCCTACCGGGAAGAGGTGCGATACCAGGAGAGTCGCCCGCCGAGTGGATACCCCCGCGAGCAAAGACCTTCGTATCAGGATCAGCAGGAACCTGATTACCGCAGCAGGGCTGGTTTTGACCAGAGCCAACGCTTTGAAGAACCAGAGCCCCTGAAACCGAGGCCCGCCTCGCGAAGACCGGTTCAGAGACCGGGTGACCCCCTTGATGTGGAGCCTCTTGAGCAGGAGCCCATTGCGAGTGATCCTCTGGAGATTGATCGCCGTGATTCATCCCCAAGGCAGGCAGCCCCAAGGGAGGCTCCACCCAGTTCAGCCGCCAACGAGCTGGATGATCCCTGGTGACGGATGCCTCAGTGCATGGCCCCTAGCCCGCTTTGAAATCAAGGGAGGCGCTGTTGACGCAATATCTCTGGCCTGTGGGGGTTGGTCCATCTTTGAAAACATGGCCGAGATGGGCATCACAACGTGCACATTGGATCTCGGTACGAACCATGCCGTGGCTGCGATCCTCAATTGTCTTGACGGCACCAGCCATCAGTTGATCTGAAAAACTTGGCCAGCCCGTGCCGGAATCGAATTTGTTGGCTGAACTGAATAATTCCGCATTGCAGCAGATGCAGTTGTAGGTCCCGGATGATTTGTTATTCCAATACTTCCCCGTGAAGGCCCGTTCCGTGCCGCCAAGACGTGCCACCTGATATTGCTCAGAAGTGAGTGCTTCTTTCCATTGCTCAGGGCTGCGCTCCATCCGCTCAGGGGCATCGAAGTCAGAGGAAGTTTGTCCGCTCATGAGTGGAGTAAATCAGGAACCATCGCCTGACCGTGCTGGTCGCAAGAGACTAGGAAGAGTGCAGGGCGATTGGCAGCAGGTTGCGGAGTTCCCTCGACAGTGCAGCCACGGCACCGGGTTGGCCTCGCAGGCTGCGCAGATCCTCCCGCTGACCAGCAAGACGTTCCGGGGAGTCCAGCCAGGTTGCCGCCTCATCAGCGATTCCCTCAGGGGTGATCGCGCCCACCCGTTCGGGCACAACAACTCGACCGGCTGAGATGTTCGGCCAGGCCAGCAGGCCACGGTTGCGCATGCGCCAGGCACTCATCAGCACGCCCAGGCACCAGCGCAGGCCAGGCAGGCGCGCCAGGAGACCAAGCCCCCCATCCCAGGCCTGCATCACAGCAAGATGCTGGGTCGGAACGATCACAATCATCGGAACACCCAGCGCCCCTAGTTCAGCGGTGTTGGCGCCAACGGTGGTGAGTGCGAGATCACATTGACTCAGTGCGTTGTGAGCCGGGGGGGTTTCCTGCAGATGGATTTCCGTGCCGGCGCTGGTGATCAGCCTTCGCAAGGGCTGGTCAGGCCCTGCTGCACAGATTTCTGCGATCCCCGAGGTGTAAGCGGCTGCAATCGGGTTGGATGATCCGGCGAAACGCTCCAACTGGGCCAGGTTGGTGGTGGGTGCCACAGGGAGCAGGAAGCGGCATCCAGGCCGACGCGCAGAGAGTCGGTCTGCTGTCTCAAGCAGAAACGGAACTCCCACCGACAACTTGGCTCCCTTGGAGCCAGGCAGCAGGGCAACCCACTCCCCAGGAGCCAAAGGCTCATCCGCTCTTGCCAGGCCTGAGAGATCGGCCATCAGATCGCCAACTACGGTGCATCTCCCTTGGAACCGACTGGGCAGTTGATCCTTCACCTGCGTTGACATCGCAGCGATGCTGTCGTTCCAGCGGGGCCAGCGAGCCACCCACTCGGCATAGGTGAGATGCCGATAGCCGAGCCTTGCCGAAAGCAGCACACTCCAGAATTGATCACCGCCGAGAAAAACCACCACCCCATGTCTGGGCCAGAAGCCATAACGCCGCGGACAGAGCAGCAGAGACCAGAAGCATCCTGCGGGAATGATCTGCTCGAACTGGCCCCAGCGAGCTGCCGCCTCGGCCTCCTGGCCTGTGGCATTGGGACAGGGCACCAGGGCAAGCCGCAGGCAGAGGGGTGAATGTTCTGAACGTGGCTGCAGAAGCAACGCCTGGTGCAAATGCTCAGCCAGAGGCCTGACCCAGGTGGCCAGCTCCCCGGGCCCATTGGAGACAAACACGATCGCCATGGCTGTTTCCTGAGCCCCGGCTGTTGTCTGAGCCCCGGCTGCTTCCAGCTCCTCGCCTGTGCCCCTGGTCCTGCTTTTGTCCTGGTTGGCGGCCGGGGGTTGGAGCGACAAGTTGTGAGTGAAAATGCGGATGGCGAGACTTGAACTCGCAAGGCCGAAGCCACACGCCCCTCAAACGTGCGTGTCTACCAATTCCACCACATCCGCGTGGTCGAATCCACCTCGCGGGCTTCATCGTTTGACCATCATACCGACCGCCCGTGAGCCGACTTCGGAGCTGGAAATGCCCAGCACTGATACGATCCGCCCTTGGCCTGGAAACTGCGGGATGTCCATCGGCAAAGTGCTGATCGCCAACCGCGGCGAAATCGCACTTCGAATTCTGCGCACCTGTCGCGAGATGGGCATTGCCACGGTGGCTGTTTACAGCACCGTTGATCGCAATGCCCTGCATGTGCAACTCGCGGATGATGCGGTTTGTGTTGGCGAAGCGCCAAGCAGCAAAAGCTATCTGAATGTTCCCAACATCCTTGCTGCCGCCACCTCACGGGGCGTGGACGCCATTCATCCCGGCTATGGGTTCCTGGCCGAAAACGACAAATTTGCTGAAATC
Organism: Prochlorococcaceae cyanobacterium Fu_MAG_50; assembly: GCA_036012625.1. Classification (GTDB taxonomy): domain Bacteria; phylum Cyanobacteriota; class Cyanobacteriia; order PCC-6307; family Cyanobiaceae; genus DASCPR01. The sequence continues at coordinate 1,123 of DASCPR010000348.1, read as the reverse complement.
TGTCGCGACCACGGCATCACCTTCGTGGGCCCCTCCCCCCATGCCATCCGCTCCATGGGTGACAAATCAACCGCCAAGGCAACCATGCATGGGGTTGGCGTTCCCACGGTGCCTGGAAGCGATGGCCTGCTTTCCGATCCAGGCGAGGCGGCTGAGATTGCTGCCCTGATGGGCTACCCGGTGATGATCAAGGCCACGGCCGGCGGTGGTGGACGGGGGATGCGCCTGGTCAACAGTGCCGATCAGCTTGAGACCCTGTTCAAGGCGGCGCAAGGGGAGGCGGAAGCCGCATTCGGCAACCCCGGGCTTTACATGGAGAAATTCATAGATCGTCCCCGCCACGTTGAGGTTCAGATCCTTGCGGATCGTCATGGCAACGTTGTTCACCTGGGCGAAAGGGATTGCTCGGTTCAGCGGCGTCACCAGAAGTTGTTGGAGGAGGCTCCCAGCCCAGCCCTCGACCCTGAACTCCGGCGTCGCATGGGAGAGGCTGCAGTGGCTGCTGCCCGCAGCATCAGCTACGAGGGTGCCGGCACGGTTGAGTTTCTGCTCGACCGCAGCGGCGACTTCTATTTCATGGAAATGAACACCAGGATTCAGGTTGAGCACCCTGTGACGGAGATGGTCACTGGCATCGATCTGATCAGTGAACAGTTACGCATCGCCGGTGGTGACGCCATCAGTTTCAGCCAGGAGGAGATCGAGCTCAAAGGCCATGCGATCGAATGCAGGATCAATGCCGAGGATGCGACCCATCAATTCCGCCCCTCCCCCGGCAGGATCACAGGCTGGCTGCCACCGGGTGGTCCTGGTGTGAGGGTTGATAGCCATGTGTACACCGGCTATGAGATCCCTCCCTTCTACGACTCCTTGATCGGCAAGCTGATTGTCTGGGGCAAGGATCGCAATGCAGCCCTCAGACGCATGAAGAGAGCCCTCAATGAGTGTGCTGTGACGGGCATTCCCACCACCGTTGAATTTCACCTTGAACTGCTCAACCGAGAGGAATTTCTGCGTGGTGATATTCACACCAAGTTCGTCGAGCAGGACATGCTTGGCTGACTGGCCAGCTCTCGCCGCTGTCCAGGCCTTTCACCTGAGGCTGTCTTGAGGCGATAGCGAC
>DASCPR010000347.1:0-8804 GCA_036012625.1 Prochlorococcaceae cyanobacterium Fu_MAG_50 | reverse complement strand
GCCTTGTTCCCCCAGTTGTTTCTCTAAATCATGCCGATCGCTGCGGATATCACGTCTCTGGTGGGGGCAACGCCTTTGGTGCGGTTGAACCGTTTACCTCAGAGCCATGGCTGCCTGGCGGAAGTGCTTGCCAAACTTGAGAGTTTCAATCCCACCGCTTCGCTGAAGGATCGCATCGCCCTGGCCATGGTTGAGGCGGCAGAGGCTGAGGGCAAAATCGTTCCGGGCCGGACCGTCTTGGTGGAGCCCACAAGTGGAAATACCGGCATCGCCCTGGCCATGGTTGCTGCTGCAAGGGGCTACCGGCTGATTCTCACCATGCCCGACACGATGAGTGTGGAGAGACGTTCCATGCTTCGGGCCTATGGTGCCGAGTTGCAGCTCACGGCTGGTCGAGACGGAATGCAGGGCGCGATTGATCTTGCCAGGGAGTTGGTTGGCAGCATCCCAGAGTCTTACCTTCTGCAGCAGTTTGATAATCCTGCCAATCCTGCAGTGCATGAAGGCACCACTGCCGAGGAGATCTGGGCTGATTGTGAGGGGCGACTGGATGCGGTTGTGGCGGGAGTCGGCACCGGTGGCACGATCACCGGCTGTGCTCGGCTGCTCAAACCACGCCTGCCTGAGTTAGGTTTTTTCGCGGTGGAACCTGCTTCAAGTCCTGTGCTTGCAGGCGGTGCTTCTGGCGTTCATCACCTTCAGGGGATTGGGGTCGGATTCATTCCAGGCGTTCTGGACATGTCTCTGATTGATGAAGTGCTTCCGGTCACCGATGAAATCGCGATGGAGACCGGACGGCGCCTGGCCAGGGAGGAAGGTCTGCTCTGCGGAGTCAGCAGTGGTGCTGCAGTGGCCGCAGCCCTGGAGCTCGGGACGCGTCCTGAGATGGCCGGTAAGCGTCTGGTGGTGGTTTTACCCAGTTTCGGAGAGCGATACCTTTCCACGGCGATGTTCAGTTCGGCATCGGCAACGCCTGCCCGTCGGGATGCTCAGTTGTGAGTTCTCAGCAAAGATCAGCGGTTGGCTCAGCAGATCATTACGGCACACTTGGCATCAGCTCTGCTGCCAGTTCTGCAGAAATCAAGGCCGCTTATCGTCGGCTGGTGAAGCAGCATCATCCCGATGCTGGCGGTGATCCGGAGCGGATCCTTGCAATCAATGCGGCTTGGGAGATCCTTGGAGATGCGGAACAGCGCAGGGATTACGACATCTCTCAGCTGCATGTCTCGGAGCATTTAGAAAACAGGGGAGTTCGTAATGCCAGGGCCAGTGCTGCTGCTCGTGCTGCCCAGGGTCGGGCCGCAGCGGCAGATGAGGCCTTGATGCATTGGTTGCAGCAGGTCTATGCCCCCATTGATCGCCTGCTTGGTCAGGTCATCACTCCATTCCCAACCCAGTTGCGTTCGCTATCAGCGGATCCCTACGACGATGAGCTGATGGAAGCTTTCTGTAGCTATCTGGAAAAGAGTCGTCAACGCTTGAAGAAGGTCAACGGTTTATATCAGGCTCTGCCCACCCCTGAGTCAGCCAAGGGGTTTGGCCTCAGTCTCTATCACTGTCTGTCTGAGGTGGAGGATGCGCTGACTGAACTGGAGCGATACACCATGGGCTACGTGGATGGTTATCTCCGGGATGGCAGAGAGATGATGCGCGAGGCGAAACAGCGACGTGGCCGGCTGCATCAGGAACGTCGACGGCTGGAGATCCTGTGAAGGCGAGCTGGCGTTTTTGGGCTGTTGTCGGCTTGATCTGGGTGATCGCCACCAGCCTTGATCGCCTCTGGTGGCATGGCAATGCTGGACTCCCTGCCTGGGATCAGGCTGACTATCTCAACAGTGCCCTCGATCACGGCCGTGCCCTCGGCCTGATGCCAGGTGGCGAGTGGCGTGGATGGCAGGCCCTGCTTGATCTATCCCCGAAGATTCCCCCCCTGGCGTCCCTTGTGAACGGCAGCGTGATGGCCATCTCCGGAGACGCTCCTCATCAGGCGGCATGGAGTTTGAGCCTTTGGCATGGTGTGCTGCTCTTTGTTGTTGCAGCCTGGGGTCTGCGGCTTCGTGGCCAGGGCATGGCCCTGCTGGCTGTGGTCTTTGTGTCACTGGTGCCCGCGTTGTTGGAGCTGCGCACGGATTACGTGCTCGAGATGCCTCTCACGGCGATGGTCACCCTGGCGCTCTGGCGGCTGGGGTGTTGGTGGGATCCCCTGCATGGTGGACGTTGGCATCAGGCCATGGTTGCTGCCGTTGTCTCCATACTTGCGCTGTTGGTGAAGCAGAGCGCTCTCTTGGTGCTGATCCCTGCTCTGCTCTGGTCGGCCTGGCGAGCATGTTTTCGGGTCCGCAGCCGCTGCCAATTGCTTGCCGGTCTGGCTCTGATGCTTGTGATGATCGGACCATGGTTGCGACACAACTGGATCACGGCTCTGGGTGGGACCAACAGAGCGGTGATTGAATCAGCGGCAAGGGAGGGTGATCCTGCGCTCTGGTCCCTGGAGAACTGGGTCTGGTATCTGCGCCTGCTTCCGGATCAGCTTGGCGTCATTCTGCTCAGTGTGGGCCTGGCAGGAGTTCTGCTGTGGTTGGCGTCAAGCCAGAGAGCCAGGATCTCCGCCGATGGCTGTTCAGATGATCCAATGGCCTGGCGATGGCTGATTTTCACCCTGATTGCCGGCTGGCTGTTCACGAGTTTGAGCCCCAACAAAAGTGACCGATACATTGCGCCCCTACTGCCCCCCTTGCTGCTGCTGCTTGCGCGCGGTTGGTGGCAGTGGGGGCTCTGGATCAGCCGTCTGCGGCCCGGACGTTCGCGCTTGCTTTTACCGGCTGCATTGAGCGCAGGCCTGGTGTCCCTGATCCCAGATGCGCTGTCGGCCCAGCTTGATCGGCTCAAGGCTCCCAGGATGGGTCCCCTGGAGGCTCTGGTCAGGACGGCGGGGGGTGCTGATCCACGCGCAACCAAGCAAACCCTGATTGTTGTGCCAAGCACGGCGGATCTCAATCAGCACAATGTCAGTTTTTACGGTCGTCGCAACGGCGGGCATCTGCTGGGTCGTCAGCTCGGTACAGGCCCGGCTGATCTTGAGGCGGTGCTGAACCGCGCCAACTGGGTTGTCTTGGCGGAGGGGGATCAGGGCTCGGTGCGCCGTTATGCGGAGGAGCTCGATCAAGGGGTTCGCAGCAGCGGTGTCTTTGCTGAGGTTGCCCGTTTCCCGCGCCCAGGTGGCGATAGTTATTCCCTTTGGCGCCGCCGCCTTGAAGTGCCTGTCAACTCAGACTTTCCGCAACGCTTTGCAGAGATCGCCGCGGGACTTGCGCATGGGCCTCGAGGTCTTGAACCCGTCTTCGAGGCTGTCGCCGTGGAGCACATGCTTGATGGTCACTTCAGTTATCGCTCAACGGTGAGCAAGGAGGCGTTGCTGCGTCTGGAGCGCAATCCCCAGGACAGGGAGGCGCGCTGGAGACTGGCTTTGCTGGCTGTGCTGAGCAATCGCCCTGGAGAGGCCGCTGCTCATTTCTCGGTGCTGGAGAGGTTGCTTCCAGGTAATCCCTGGCCAGCGGCTTATCGCAGTGCTGTGACATTGGCAGGCTGGAATCCCTGGGGTGCTGCGGCAGTAGCCGACCAGGCGCAACGCCAGACAGCTAATGGGATTCTTGCGGGCCTTGGCGATCTCAGCGCTGTGCTGGGAGGGGCCCTATGGAGAGTGCCATCGGCATCGCGTTCCATTCCTCTGGCAATCCTGATGGTTGAGGCTGCCTTCCAGCCAGAGATGGAGAAAGGCCGCCCTCAGGGCGAAGACTCAAGTTGATCAAGCCGTAGCCAGACATCGGGAACGGGCCTGTGCCAATGCACCTGGCCGTAGTCGCCGTTGGTGGCAACGAGTTCTCCAGGACCCTCAAAAATGTAAGCAGGTGGAGTGGGATCACTGGCTGAGGACTCGACACTGTTCTCATAGGCAGCGCGATTCACCCGCACAAGGCTGCCTTTTTTCAACTTGACGGGGGCTTTTGCTGCTGGAGGTGTCTCAGTCATCGGAAGTCATTGTGTTCAGGAGAGGCTAAAACCAGCACACCCCGGTAACGGCGCTGCCTTGCAAGAATCCGTAGCTCTTTATCTGCTGGTCTTCGGGGCTCTGCTGCTGGTAGCTGCCCTGCTGGATGATGTGGCCAGCAGGGTTCGCGTCCCCGGCATTCTGATGGTGTTGGTGCTCGGCCTGTTGGTCGAAAACAACCTCAAGGAAGCAGGTGGTGCCAGCTCAAACCTGCTCTCACTGGCTCATGCCAATCAGATCGCTCAGTGTGCTCTGATTCTGGTGCTTTTTTTCGGGGGACTCACCACCAACTGGTCGCGGGTCAGAAATGTGATTGCACCAGCGGCGCGGCTGGCGACCCTTGGAGTTCTGTTCACTGCCTTGCTGATCACTCTGGTGACGGTCGCACTGGGTGTAGCCGATGGTGAGAGGAACTGGGCTCTGCTGCTGCCCGGCGCCTTGTTCGTTGGCGCCATGGTCAGCAGCACGGACGCCTCTGCGGTGATGGCGCTGCTGAGGCCCCTTGCAGGACGCCTGCCTGAGCCTCTCCTCGATCTGATCGAGACAGAGTCTTCCATCAATGATCCGATGGCTGTGGTGCTGGCCCAGTTGGCCTTGGCTCTGATCGGCGGGGAGGGGATGGAGCCGGCAGTGCTTGTCGCTGTCGTGGTTCGTCAGTTTCTGCTTGGCATCCTGCTTGGATTTCTGGGGGGAAGCCTGATCAGCCAACTGTTGATCGGCCGCGCGTCCTTGACCAGGGGGTCCATGCTGCCGGTGGTCAGCCTGGCTCTGTTGCTGGTGCTGACTGGTGCCACAACCCTGATGGGGGGAAGCCCCCTGCTGGCGGCTTATCTGGCGGGATTGGTTCTGGGCAACAGCCCTGCCACCGATCAACAGGTCTTGGCAGAGTCCCATGCGAGTTTCGCCAAGATGGCTGAGCTGCTCCTCTTCCTTTGCATGGGCTTGGTGGTGGCACCACAGGATGTTGTGAGGGCTTTCGGGTACGCCTTCCTGCTGTTTGTTGTGATGCAGCTGGTGCGCTGGTTGATGGTCAACGCGCTGTTGCTGAGAACAGCCTTTTCGCAATCTGAGCGGACCTTTGTCTGCTGGACCGGGATCCGTGGTGCTGTGCCCATTGCCATGGCGATTCAGGCCTGGGCTGCGAATGTGAGTTTTGGGGCATTGATGCCCCCGCTTGCCCTGGGAGTGGTTTTGCTTGGTCTGTTGACCCAGGGCTTAATGCTTGTGCCGTTAGCCAAGAAGCTTGGTATTGCAAGCCCAATCGAGGCTCAGCCTTGATCTGCTTCCGTTTGTTTGAGGCTGGCTTTAGCTCTATGGCTCTATTGAGCTTGCACCCCACCGCCTAGGAGGGCCTAAGGGAGTGGAGTGGTTTTGATCAAGCCCAAGCAGAGATCAGGGCCTGCCAATGCTGGTCAGGTGCCCTGAACCCTTTTGCATTGAGCCTTCTCGCTTCAGTGAGCGAGTCTTTGAGTAGCCGTGTCTTTCAGTGACCCAGGTAGCTGCCGCCGGCAAGCCTGAAGACCAGCATGACGTAAAGGGATGAGAAATGTTTCGTGGCCAATGGCGAAAGTCGCTTCATGTTGGTAAAGAGAAGAACACACTACTTAATCCTAATACATTTAAGTTCATCTCGGGTCCCTGCTGGTCGGTTGGGTCTGTGGAGCTTGTGGCTGCTTGTCCGCTTACGGGGGCTGCTTCCGTGGGGGCAAGGCTGCTGTGTCAAGGCCAGTACTGGGCTCTTCCGGGTCATGGGAGCATTGCGGCAATCAACTCGCGAGCAGGGGTTGCCTCTCCTGGGGCCCTCGTTCAAGGCCTTGGCTTGTGCATCGCCGATGACTTCAGCCGCGCAAATCTGGCCAGCTGGATGCCGATGACTTGACAAAGCTCTTTTTCGTGGCAGTGATTGGCTCTGGCTAGTGACAACAATCAATTTCGGGGTAATTTCCAAGCCGATCAGGGCTGAAGGGGGCAAAGATGGTTGTTGGCATTCGCCGGGTCGTTGCGCACTCTCTGTTGCGTTAATGGACCGGTGGAGCGGGCTTGGGCTCGTTTGATCTCTTCTCATCAGAACTGTCAACACCTGCTGTGGGTTCCTGTTTATGCGTCTGCTTCTCCTTGGTTGCACTGGGTTTGTGGGGCGTGAGTTGGTCCCGAGGCTGCTCGCCGCCGGTCACCAGCTGACCCTGGTCAGTCGCAGGCCTGCCTCAGGCAAGGGCCTGCCTGCCTGGACCCCTCAGGTGGACTGGTTGCAGCTGGATCCGTCTGACTCCGCCAGCTGGCAGACCGATTCCCTTGTCAAGGCTGTTCAAGCTGCTGAAGGGGTGGTGAACCTGGCTGGGGAGCCGATCGCGGAAGAGCGTTGGACAGCGCAGCATCTGCAGACGATCGAGTCGAGTCGTCTGCGCACTACCTCCATGTTGGTGGAGGCCATGGCCCGGATGGAGGCTCCGCCCCAGGTGCTGGTGAATGCATCCGCTGTTGGTTTTTACGGAACCAGTTCTGAGCTTGAGTTCAACGAATCAAGTCCCAGTGGCGACGATTTTCTCGCAGGTCTCTGTTCAGCCTGGGAGGCGGCGGCCCAGGCCAGGCCTGATGCCACCCGTTTGCTTGTGGTGAGGATCGGCATCGTGCTGGGTTCTGATGGAGGCGCCCTCGGCAAGATGCTGCCGATCTTCAGGGCTGGGTTCGGTGGCCCTGTGGGAACGGGCAGGCAATGGATGAGCTGGATTCATCGCACCGATCTGTGCCGGTTGATTGAGCAGGCCTTGATTGATCAGTCCTGGTCTGGTGTTGTCAATGGAGTTGGGCCGCAGCCGGTCACCATGGCAACGTTTGCCCGTGCCCTGGGCATGAGCCTGGGGCGTCCCAGTCTTCTGCCTGTTCCCGGTGCGATTCTGATGATGCTGCTTGGCGATGGTGCCCGCGTTGTGCTTGAAGGTCAGCGGGTGGTCTCCGAGCGTTTGAGCAAACTCGGCTTCAGTTTTGGCTATCCCGATCTGGCGGAGGCTCTGGCGGATGTGACCCGTTCAAAAGCCCAGTGATCGCCGCTGCCATGCGCTTGCCTCCGCCTGCAGCGCCAAGTCGTTGTTGTGCCTGCTGGTGACATTGATCGTGCAGGCTCTGATCAGAGGCGCTTCGCTTCAGCAGCTCAAGGCTGAGTGCTGCTGTGTTGCAGAGAGACTCATTCTCGCCAGGCTCTCCGCTTGCACAGAACACCGTTGGACCCAGCAGGCGCCGCTGGGCTTCGGCGAAGGCCGGGGTGAACTGTGGTCCCTTCCCGGGTAATTGCAGCACCGGTTTGGCAAGGCCAACAGCTTGTTCAGTGGCAGTCCCTGCCATGCTGAGGAGCAGGTCACTGCTCTGCAGAACGGTAATGAAAGCATTGCGGTGCAAGGTGATTCGTCGGTTGTTGCAGACCAGCTGAAGCGTGTTCTGCGGGTCTGAGCAGACTTGAAGTTGCCAACCCCTGGCTGCCACCAGCGTGGCCAGGGTGGTGTTGTCAAGAGTGGAGACAAGGGCCAGATCAAGGCTGAGCGTTTCTGCTTTAAGGGTTGGTTCCGGGAGTTGCTCAACCACCTGCAGCAACAGCAGCAGGTTGTGTTCAAGTTCAGGACGTCGACTGCCGGGGAGCAGTCCGATGCGCTGATTGCCGCCTGGCAGCGATGGCTTCGGCGTCAGCACCGGATCCATGAACGGGTTGCCGAGAAACTGCACTGATCGCTGCAGCTGTTCAGAGAGGTCTGTGGCGGTGCGTTGATCACGGCTGTAGACCCCCAGAAAACGCCGACTGGCAAGGCAACTCCCACAGGGCCAGGGCAGGCGCAATCTGCCTTCATAGTGGCTGGAGTAAGCCACCAGGTAGGTGACAACGGGGCGTCTGCTCAGCCAGGCAGCCATGACTGGAATCACATCGCCGATCACAATCACCAGCTCGTAGCGATGGGCAACCCTCAGTAATCTGCTGAGTCGTCTGAGCAGATAGAAGATCTGTCCCTGGAACAGTTCCGTCAGCCGGCCCCGGAGGCTGGTGTAACCCAATCCACCGGTGCTGAACTGCTGGGCTTGCCCGAGTGTGGCGATACCGGCATTGGTGTAGGCATCGCCGCAGCCAACCAAGGGCAAGGCCTCAACCTGATGGTTCAGTCCTTGGAGGGCCTGCCCCAGAAGCGCGCCTGACAGGTCTTCTCCATGACCGTTGCTCAGTAAAAGCAGCCGTGCCACCTCAGATCCTCAGCCGCAAACAAGGCCTTAAGTGAGTTTAGACGGCCCATGGGCACCGGTTGGCATGGAGTGCTTTCACAAACCCATCTGTCTCTCAATCCCCTCTAGAACAGGGTTCGTTTCAAACAGTCCACGCAACAACTCCTCACCGGAAACTGTCCGCTGAAAAGGGCCATCACCATCATCGATGTGTAAAGCCAGAAAATCTCGGAAGCTCTCAAAGTTATTGCCAGCAAGATCTTCAAGCACACCCTTCTTTGGATCCTTATTGGGGCCTTTATGGGTGATTAACATATCTGAATCTGCTTTGATATTCTTGCGGAGAGTCAATCTGATGATCGTGTCTTCTTCTGCAACCTCAATGGATGAAACCTGCTTTGAAACTCAACGCTATTACCAGATTTAAGTTGCGCAAAAGAGAGCTAAAGCTCAAGCCAATCGTTCACTTTTTTGAGCGCTGGCCAGCCTGGTTTGCGCTGGAGCCCATCGGCAATCGATTCTTTTAGATCCGCCGCAAAATCAGGCGAGATGTTCA
>DASCPR010000346.1:0-10717 GCA_036012625.1 Prochlorococcaceae cyanobacterium Fu_MAG_50 | reverse complement strand
TCCTCTTCCGGAATGTCCGGACGGAGGATGTACATGGTTTCGTAGTAGGGCTTCGTCATGGGCGTTCCGACAGGGACTGATGGCTCACCGGGATGAGCGACGGATCAACCACCATATCCCTTGGCGGTTGATGCAGTTGATCGATCAGTAGAGCTGCATGCGTGCCGCTTCGCTGATCCCCGGCAGATCGGGTTCCCGTCCCCGCAGACACTCGATCAGAGCGAAAATCGTGATCGCAAGAACAGCGATCAGCACCGTGCTGCTGAAGGTGCGGATGATCAGGGTGTCTTGAAGTCTTGCGAAGATCAGAAAGCCAAGGCTGAGGAGATAGATGCCGATGTCCACCAGCAGGGCTTGCAGAGTGTTGAAACGCAGGAAGTAGGGCACCTTCGGATTCCTGACCACAGCGAGGAAAAGAACGAAGAAGAGCAGCAGATTGCCTAGGCCTAAGGGGATCATCATCTTCACCCCCAGCAAGGGCATCGTAGGTAGAAATAACCATCTCAGATCCGGGAACTGATCCAGGAGTCCTCCCCGGCCCAATCCCCCGAATTGGATGGCATCGCTCCAGGGCAGGATGTAGACGAGTACCCCCAGCAACCTTTGCCAGACGGGAATGGGCATCGGGGTCAGGCGACTTGGGCGACGCTAGTGCGCCAGCCAGGATTCAGCCGCCGCTCGCATCAGATCAACCGGAATATCACTGCGGCCACTCCAGAGCTTCAGGGCGGCAGCGGCTTGCTGCACCAACATTTCGAGGCCATCGATGCCCTGGCAGCCCTGTTCCATGCCCCAGCGCAACCAGGGGGTGGGTCGCGGGGTATAGATCAGGTCGTAGAGCGTTGTTGCAGGCTGAAGACTTCGCCAGACTTCCTGTCCCAGAGGCAGATCAGAGCCGGAACCAGGATCGGCTTCTGCCCTGCTCATTCCCACTGGTGTTGTGTTCACAACCAGATCCGCCTTGCTGATCAAGAGGCCCAGATCTGATTCCTGGGCGAGCGCACCCTGCAGTTGAGTTTCAGGATCTTTTGGCGATGAGGCATTTGCCCGCATGGAGCCGGGGCTCAGATCTTCGAGAAATGCTTTGAGAGCCTCAGCACGACGGCCCAAAACTGTGATCTGCGCCAGGTTCAGGTCCTGCAGCCCTGCCACGACGGCCCTGGCGCTGCCACCGCAGCCCAAAACCAGGGCATTGCGGCCCTGCCAGTTGCTTCCCCTGCTCTGCAGAGGGGCCAGAAATCCTGCAACGTCAGTGTTTGTACCTTTCCAGGTGTCATCCGCATGGGGAATCAGGGTGTTTACAGCGCCGACCCTTTGGGCAATCTGACTGCGTTCGATGCACAGCTCGGCCACATCCTGTTTGTGGGGAATGGTGATGTTCAGACCACGGCAATCGATCGATCGCAAGCCAGCGAGCACTGTCCTGAGCTGGTGCGTTTCACAGGGCATGGCCAGATAGCACCAGTCGAGATTCATCGCCGCCAGAGCTGCGTTGTGGATCACAGGTGAGAGGGAATGGCGTACCGGTTGGCCGAGCACGCCCACCAGTGCGGTGGTGCCGCTGATCATGGTCAGCTGTTCATCAGATTTGTCCAGCCTGCCTGGCCTTCTGTTCGGGAACCACCCCTCGCCTGTCAGGGGTTCTACTGATGAGGATGCCTGTGTTCAGAACAGAAGTTTTCAGGAGTTGGACTCCCATGGGCAAGGTTGTAGGTATTGATCTGGGAACAACGAACAGCTGTGTTGCTGTGATGGAGGGAGGCAAGCCCTCGGTGATCGCCAATGCCGAGGGCTTTCGGACCACACCCTCTGTGGTGGCTTACACCAAGAACCAGGATCAGTTGGTGGGTCAGATCGCCAAGCGCCAGGCGGTGATGAATCCTGAAAACACCATCTATTCCGTCAAGCGCTTCATTGGCCGGCGGGTTGATGAAGTGAATGAGGAATCGAAGGAGGTGAGTTATTCGGTCGAGAAATCGGGAGCGAATGTCAAGGTCAAGTGCCCTGTTCTTGATAAGCAGTTTGCTCCTGAGGAAGTGAGCGCGCAGGTGTTGCGCAAGCTGGCGGAGGATGCCGGTAAATATCTCGGTGAGAGCGTGACCCAGGCGGTGATCACCGTTCCCGCCTATTTCAATGATTCACAGCGTCAGGCCACCAAGGATGCCGGCAAGATCGCCGGCCTTGAAGTTCTGCGCATCATCAATGAGCCAACCGCTGCTGCCCTGGCCTATGGGCTCGACAAGAAGAGCAACGAACGCATCCTTGTCTTTGATCTCGGTGGTGGCACCTTCGATGTGTCGGTGCTGGAGGTTGGCGATGGTGTGTTCGAGGTGCTTTCAACCTCCGGAGACACCCATCTCGGCGGTGATGATTTCGACAAGGTGATTGTTGATCACCTTGCCGCCACGTTCAAGGCGAATGAAGGCATCGAGCTCCGCCAGGACAAGCAGGCTCTGCAGCGACTGACAGAGGCTGCGGAGAAAGCCAAGATCGAGCTTTCCAGTGCCACCCAAAGTGAAATCAACCTGCCGTTCATCACGGCCACTCCCGAGGGGCCAAAGCACCTTGATCTCACACTGACCCGTGCCAAGTTCGAGGAACTGGCATCGAAACTGATTGATCGCTGCCGTGTACCGGTTGAGCAGGCGCTGAAGGATGCGAAGCTCGGCTCGGGTGAGCTTGATGAGATCGTCATGGTCGGGGGCTCCACCCGGATCCCCGCTGTGTTGGAACTGGTCAAGCGGATCACGGGTAAGGATCCCAATCAGACCGTCAATCCAGATGAAGTGGTTGCTGTGGGAGCGGCCATTCAGGGTGGAGTTCTCGCCGGTGAGGTGAAGGACATCCTTCTGCTTGATGTCACGCCTCTGTCCCTCGGGGTTGAAACCCTCGGTGGTGTGATGACCAAGATGATTCCTCGCAACACCACAGTTCCCACGAAGAAGTCTGAGACCTATTCCACAGCGGTGGATGGCCAGACCAACGTTGAGATTCACGTGCTCCAGGGAGAGCGTGAAATGGCATCGGATAACAAGAGTCTGGGAACCTTCCGTCTGGATGGCATTCCTCCTGCTCCCCGTGGTGTCCCTCAGATTGAGGTGACCTTTGATATCGATGCCAACGGCATCCTCAGTGTCACGGCGAAGGACAAAGGCAGTGGCAAGGAGCAGAGTATTTCGATCACTGGAGCCTCCACTCTTTCTGAGAATGAGGTGGACAAGATGGTGAAGGAAGCTGAGGCCAACGCCGATATTGATAAGGAGAAACGGGAGCGGATTGATGTGAAGAATCAGGCCGAGACCCTTGTTTATCAGGCGGAAAAGCAACTCGGGGAGCTTGGAGACAAGGTTGACGCTGACGCCAAGGCGAAGGTGGAGGAAAAGCGCGTCGCTCTCAAGGAGGCCACTGAAAAGGATGATTTCGAATCGATGAAGACCCTTCTCAATGAACTTCAGCAGGAGCTCTATGCGCTTGGGGCTTCTGTATATCAGCAGGCTGGTGCCGATGGAGCAGCAGCTCCAGGCGCTGATGGAGGAGCTTCTTCCGCGGAAACGGGCGGCTCCGGCAGCACGTCCGGTGATGATGTGATCGATGCGGAATTCACCGAATCCAAGTGATCTTTTTCTGATCCTTCGTTAATCAAACTGGCGCTCTGAGCACAACTGGCTTGCTTAGCAGCACCAGCTTGATTGGTGGAACTTTGATTGGCAGCAAGAATGCATGACACGGGGGCCTTTTAGACCCCCGTTTTTATTGTGTTAACTGGAGATTTTTCTGCATAGATTGTTTTCAGCTCTTGATTGCAACGGTTCAGATCTTGATCATTCAGAAATCTGCTCAACGGCCAGCTTTGCCTTTTCGATCACGTTGGCAGGCATGGTCACGTAGCCGAGGGAAGGGGCCTGGTTCTGGGCTTTTTCTGAAAGCATGTAAGCGAAGGTCTTTTTCAATAGAGGTGTCTTGTCACCGTTACCGGTTTTGTAGGCCAGCACCCAGGTGAAGGTGACGATCGGATAGCCCTTGGCGGGATTGGCGTCGCCGCCGATCAGTTCAGGGCCGAGATCGATTGAAGCGAGAGCCTCACTTTCCGTTGTTTTGCTGGGTTTGATCTGTGCACCGGAGCTGTTCTCGAGAGCCGCGGCCTGGAGCTTGCCTTTGACGTAGGCGACCTCCACATAGCCAAGGCCACCTTTGATTTGCTCCAGCTGGCGAGCCACACCTTCATTGCCTTTTGCACCAACGCCGATGGGCCACTTGATCGCCTGATCGCTACCGGGTCCGTTTCTCCAGGTGTCGCTGATGGCACTCAGGTGCTTGGTGAAGTTGAACGTCGTGCCGGAACCATCGGAGCGGTGAACGATCGTGATTGCTTGATCTTCACAACCCAAGGCACTGAAGTTCTTGATGTTGCCCAGGAAGATATCCGCGAGTTGCTTCTGGCTGAGCTTCAGATTGCAAGCTTCGTTGTTGTAGGCCACGGCGATGGCACCTGCTGTCATCGGGATCTGCAGCACGCCTCGGCTCACCTGGTCCGTGTTATCTCTGCCCATCGGTTTGTCGGAGGCACCGAAGTCAACCGTGCCTGCAATGAATTGTCTGATCCCGGCTCCTGATCCGATCGATTGGTAGTTAACGGCTATGCCCTCAGGCTGAATTTCATGGAACCAGCGTTGATAGATAGCTGCCGGGAAGGAGGCTCCAGCCCCATTCAACATGCCTTGGCTGCGATCACCACCACCGCTGCCATCACCAGCTGAGAAGGAGCAGGAGGCGAGGGATGCTGCCAACGTCAGCCCTGTCAGTGTGCGGAGAGCAGGAGCCTTTGCAGATCGAAGCATGTTCCTGGCTGGCGTGCACCGACAGCCCCTTGATTTCATCAGGACCTTATCTGGGAGCTGCTTGAACCGATTGAAGAGCAGCTGATTGTGAAGGTTAAGAGCAGCTCAGTGCTGTGTTCTGTTGAAGAGTTGCGGCGACCCATTCGGCGCTGGCTGGGGCGAGCAACACACCATTTCGGTAATGGGCGGTTGCCAGGATCAGACCGGGTTCCAAGAGTTCCAGCAGGGGAGCTGGACGATCCTCGGGTCTTGCTCTCAGTCCATGCCAATGGTTGATGATTTGTGCCTGCTTCAGCCATTCCGGGGCGTCACCACGCAGCTCTTGCATGGTTTTGAGCTTGTCGGAATCGGCTTGATCACCAGGTTCAAGGGTTGCTCCCATCAGCAACCGATCTGGTCCATTGGCAATCAGATTGATGCCCTGACTGACCAGCACAGCCGGCCAGCCTTGCCAATCCAAGCCATCGGCTTCGAGTTTCAGTTCAAGCACCTGTCCGAGCACCGGGCGCAGCGGGCGTTGGTGACCCAGGGATTGCAGCAGATGCTCGCTGCCCAGGGCGTTGCAGATCACGACGACGTCATAAACACTGCTGCAGCCGTTCGTTTGTTGAACTTGCCAGCGGCATCCTCTGGCCGAGGGGGCTCGTTCCAGGTGTTCCACATCAGCGGGGACCTGTTCAACCGAACAGCCAGGTGCCGCCATTGCTGAACGCAGGTTGCGTTGAAGTTTGAGGGGATCCAGCCAACCATCCCCCTGGGAGAGGATCCCTCCCCAGGGATGGCATGGCCAGCAACGTCCCTGGCCATGGGTTGATGCGGCCGGCAGTGCTTCAATTCCGAGATCGCGACGTTGGCCCACAAGCCTGTGCATGCGCAGGGCCTCCTGCTCTGAGGAGGCCAGTTGCACCAGCGGACCTTCCAGGTGGAGGGGGTGCTGTTCAGTTGTCAGGGCGGCGATCCACTCCGGCCATAAAGCCATGCTGCGCTGGCGCAATCGCCAGGCACGGCCACTTGAGCGACGGTGGACATAGCCCATCAGCACACCAAGTGATGCTGTGGTGCCTGTGAGCGGAAAGGCCTGCTTACGTGCCTGTGAATCCAGGGGATCAGCGAGGCGTTGATCGATCAGGCTGACGGGGTAGCCAAGGCCTGCAAGATGCCATGCGGTGCCAGCACCTACGGCGCCAGCACCAATCACAGCAATGGTCTGGTTCAGCTCAGAGCCTGGGAGGGGATGACCTCTGCATAGTCAGCGAAACCTTGCACAACATTGGCGTAAGCGCTCTGCATTCGGCTCGCATTCTGTTGCTTCGCTCCTTCGTCAAGGTCCTCGAATGCATTCTTGAGATTCTTGGCCAGGCGATTGGCAGCTTGTTGATCTTTGCGGGGCAGGCGGATGTTGATGTATTCCATTTCCTTGCCAACTTCCTGCATCGGACCGTGGATGAGGTTGCGGGTGAACACCCAGTTCTGATCATCAACCAGTTGGGCCAGGTCTGGCAGGCGTTCGCGAGCTTCTTCGAATCCTTCCGCCTGGCGTCGGATCACAGCCATTTCGTCAGGACTGATTGTTTGGTTGCCTGCATTGGCATCACCACTGCAGGCAGCCAGGCTGAAGCAGAGGGTGACGCTCAGAAAGAAGGCAGCGACTCGACGCAGGGCGTTCAGCATGGTGGAGTGCAGGATTTCTTTTCAACTTTAAACCGCCTGAGCGCGTTCTTTTGAGAAGCGTCAATTTGAGTAATCGAAGCGTCAGCTTGATCCGTGTAAACCTGTGGATCTGACCTGAGTGGCTCAAGCGAAAAGAAGCAGCGAGGCAGGCTGTTGTTTCCTCCGCAGAGCAAGCTTGCAGCTGAGCGAAACCTTGACTTTGCAAAGGCTTGCAGCGCTTTGAAGTTCATCAGAGTGGGGATCGTTCAAGCATCGGTGCATGCCGTTGAGATGGGATCGTCAGCCTTTTGCTGCACAGTTTTGATTTGCCTGTAGGACGCCTTGCCCGGGACAATGAACGATTGCTTTCAGGGCGCGTGCACGCAGCGACGGTGATCCTGCAACTGATCTGCTCTGATCGAGCCGGACTCGTCAGTGAGCTTTCGGGTTGGGTGGCTGCCAATGGCGGCAATATTCGCCATTCGGACCATCACACGGATGCTGGAGCGGGTCTTTTCCTCAGTCGGATCGAATGGGATCTCGAGGATTTCGGCTTGCCGCGAGAGGCGATACCTTCTGCAGCTATTGCTTTGGCGGAGCGCATGGGAGGCAGCGCTCAGATTCATTTCTCCGATGAGATTCCACGGGTGGCCATCCTGGCCAGCAAGCAGAGCCATTGCCTGCTGGATCTGCTCTGGCGTGTCCGCAGTGGTGAGCTGCCGATGGAGGTGCCTCTGGTGATTGCCAATCACCCAGATCTTCAGACCCTTTGCGAGGAATTCGGCGTGGGCTTTGAATGTGTGCCTGCCTCTGCTGCTGATAAGTCAGAGTCAGAGGCCAGAATTCTGGCGTTGCTGAAGCAACATCGGGTTGAGTTGGCTGTGCTGGCCAAGTACATGCAAGTCCTCAGTGGCAACTTCCTGCAGCAGTTCCCTGAGGTGATCAATATTCATCATTCCTTTCTGCCGGCCTTCAAGGGTGCCCAGCCTTATCACCGTGCCTGGGAGCGGGGTGTGAAGTTGATTGGGGCCACGGCCCACTACGTCACGGAAGATCTCGATGATGGTCCGATCATTGAGCAGACCATTGCCCATGTCAGCCATCGCGATGAGATCGATGATCTGATTCGCAAGGGTCGTGATACTGAACGCCTTGCACTCGCCAGGGCCTTGAGGATGCATCTGCGCCGGCAGATCATGGTCTATAGGGGACGCACCGCCGTCTTTGCATGACCTTCGCTGCCCTTGCTTGGTTGATTCGGGAGTGTCCTGAACAGGCTTCGAAGCTCGGCTGGCTGACCTTTCAGCTTGGCTTGCTGCTGTTGCCGTCTTCGGCGCTACTGGCAGGTGCACTGCTGTTTGTCTCGTTTCTGCTTGGTTTGTTCGGGCGCTTCGCTGCCTGCTGGCGGGATCCCTGGAACTGGCCTCTGCTGCTTGCCGCCCTGTTGATGCTGCTGGGTTGCCTGGTCTCCTACTCCGGTTGGCTGGCCTGGGTTGGTCTTGGTAACTGGTTGCCGTTTTTCCTTGGCTTCTGGGCTTTTCAGCCCTATCTGGTCTCCGGGGCGTCCCGCAGACGCTGCGTTCTCTGGTTGATTGCCGGCACTGTTCCGGTTGTGATCACCGGGTTTGGTCAGCTCTGGTGGGGATGGCAGGGCCCATGGGAGCTTGCTGGTGGTTTGATCGTCTGGTTCATGGCGCCCGGGGGGCAGCCCCCCGGGCGTCTTTCCGGTCTGTTTGATTACGCCAATATTGCTGGTGCCTGGTTGGTGTTGATCTGGCCATTGGCATTGGCGGCTGTCTTGCAACCGGGTCTGAGTCAACGGCGGCGTGGGCTTGCCTTGGTCGTGGCAGCGGCTGTGGTCACCGCGCTTGTTTTGACAAGTTCCCGCAATGCCTGGGGTGCCTTGATGCTTGCGGTGCCATTTGTGATCGGGCCGATGCAATGGAACTGGTTGCTGCCTCTGTTTGTGCTGGGGTTGTTGCCTGTTTTGCTGGCTGTGGTTCCCGGGATTCCTTCGGCTCCGCAGCAATGGGCAAGGAGCCTTTTGCCTGAGGGACTCTGGACACGCATCACCGATCTTCAATACGGCCAGGAGCGCGGACTTCAGCACACCCGTCTGAGTCAGTGGCAACTTGCGCTGAGGCTTGTTGCGGAAAGGCCCTGGCTGGGCTGGGGAGCGGCGGCTTTCAGTGTTTTGTACCCCCTCTATATCGGTAAGAAGTGGCATGGGCACACCCATAACCTGCCCCTTGAACTTGCCCTAAGTCATGGGTTGCCGGTGGCTCTGCTTGTTGTGGGGTTGGTGCTGGCTTTGTTGATCACCGCAGTGCAAAGGGGTGTGCTTCTCCCAGTTGCTGGCGGATCAGCAGGTGCTCAGAGAACGGCTGCTGACGAAATCAAGGTTGTTGATCAAATCAATGCTGCGGCAACCAGGGCGGGTTCTCGCAGCAAGGCTGGCTTTCACAGCAAAGTTGTTGTTCGCAGCACCGTGTTTGATCGGGCCTGGTGGACGGCAACCCTGATCCTGGTGGTGCTGCATGGGGCAGATCTTCCTTTTTTCGACAGTCGCCTCAACATTGCCGGCTGGATCCTGCTGGCTGGACTCCGCTGCATCATTCGTCCGCAGGTGATCCATCCGTGTTCTGAGGCAGGGCTTGATCATGGTGAGCCCAAAGTTGTTTCTGATTGATGGGTCCGTTGAGATGGCTCCAGGGCAGCACCCGTGATGATTCCCAGCTTGCGTGGATCACCTCTTTCCATTCGGGTGGACGGGGGAGTGATTCCAGTTCCCAATCGCTGCCGCTGAGATCCTGCTGCTGGGACTCTCTGTAAGCCTTTTTCCAGCCACCGAGGCTTTCCTGGGAGCCGCGTACCGCTGCGATCACAGGAGCCAGGCGGCGATCACTGCGTGAGAACAAGGCCTGGATCACACTCCAGCCATAACTTTCAGGCCGCAAGTCCACCCCCTTGGGTTTCAGGCGTTTGGCCAAAAGTTTCAGCCGTTTCTCGGCTTCGCTTCGCACCCCCTCCCATTGGAAGGGAGTGTGGGCCTTGGGTACAAAGGTGCTCACGCCGAAGGACAGCCTTAATCCAGGTGTGGCTTTCTTGAGGTTCAACAGCAGCTCGGCGGTGGCCTCCACATCGGCTTCCTCCTCCCTGGGAAGACCGACCATGCCATAAAGCTTGAGGCCACTGAGGCCGCCTTCACGGGCATATCGGGCCGCGGCGTAGATCTCCTCCTGGGCAAGTTTCTTGTTCACGATGGTGCGGATGCGCTCGCTGCCGCTTTCAATCGCGATCGTGAGTGACTTGCTGCCCCGTCGAGCCAGCATCTTGCCGAGCTCTGGGGTCACCGTGGCGGCACGAACGGAGCTCACACTGACGCGGGTGCCATCGAAACGGTCATGGTTGATCCACTGCAGCAGCTCATTGAACTGGGGGTGTTGGGTGACGGATGCCCCCAACAGGCCCAGTCTTTGCGTTGCCGTGAGTCCTTTTTCAACAGCAGGGATCAGGCCTTCATTCAGGGAGGGTGTGCGAAACGGCAGTGTGAGATAGCTGGCCATACAGAAGCGGCAAAGCTCTGGGCAGCTGCGCACAACTTCAACCATGTGGATCGAAGGCCAGGCGGATTCCGGTGTGATCACCATCGAATGGCTGAGGGTCTTGCCGCGCCATGTCTGCTTGCTGATGCTGGTTGGAATCCCTGAGTCCTTTGGCTCAATGCTCAGTAATGTGCCTTCCTTGCTGTAGCGCGGTGCATAGAGGCAGGGGACATACACCCCAGGCACCTGGGCCAGCCGCCGCAGGCGCTCAGCTCTGGGTTCATTGCGGCAATCGTGTAGTGCCTCGATGAAGGAGGGCAGCAGATTTTCGCCATCACCAAGCAGAACGGCATCAAAGAAAGGTGCCAGGGGTTCCGGATTAGCCGTGAGCACCGGTCCACCCCCGAACACGATTGGATCGTTGTCGCTGCGTTGTCTGGCCCAGAGGGGAATGCGCTGCTGTTCAAGCATGTCGAGCAGTACAGGTCCATCCAGCTCCCAGCTCAGGGAGAGGCCGAACAGTTCACAATCTCTATGTGTGGGGTCGCTTTGATCAGTGAACAGACGCCTCACATCCACGTCTGAGCGCTGGGCAAGCGAGGCCCAGACAACCTGGTAACCAAGGCTGGTGATGCCGATGGTGTAGGTGTTTGGGAAGGCCAGCACAGCTCTGATGGCCCCTGG
>DASCPR010000345.1:0-3624 GCA_036012625.1 Prochlorococcaceae cyanobacterium Fu_MAG_50 | reverse complement strand
CACTGAGCAGATTGTTTTCATCTGCGCAGTCATAGGCAATGCAGATAAAATCATCATTTGGGGCTTTACCTTTTTTGTATCCATTGGAAGCCATTCCATAGGGGCGAGAATCCCCTGAAAAGTTGATCGGCCTCACATTGGCCACATTCAGACCGACCAGAACATTCCAGGGAACATCTGCATAAGGATCTCCACCATTAAGAGGACGCGCGAAGATAACATTGCCACCAACCCTCTGCAGCGCGACCGAATCACCTTCATAGTCAAACCAACTGTATTCAGGGAAAATCTTCTCGGCCTTATTCACATTACTGAACTTACGATCAGCTGGATTCTTATTTGATCTCACAGAATAGGCATAATAAGAGCCTGCGTCATAATAATCATGAACGCTTCTGATGTTGCCATTGTTCTGACTCTGGAAGACTTGAGGAACCTCGCGAGCCAGAAACAATGATGTTCTAAATGATGTGCGGTGACTATCACCCTTGATCCAAGGATCTGTAAACGTGAAATTCGCCAATCCACCATATTGGCCGTAGGTAATATTCAAGGCAAGGTTCCAGGCTCGGCCGAAGAGATTGCTGTCCTGCAACTGAACCTGGCCAAAAACACCCTGGCCCTGGCTATAGCCCAAACCACCAGAAAGAGAGCCTGTTGATTGTTCAACAATACCGAGGATGATATTGATATTTCCCGGCTCACCTGCAACCGGCTTAAGCGTGACTTTCACATCGCTGAAAAGAGACGTTCCATAAATGCGTTTAATGTCACCTTCAAGCTGATTGCGGTTGAAGGTATCACCCGGCTTCAATGAAATTTCCCGAGTCACCACCCAGGGTCTGGTCTTGCCCTTGATCGGTTCTCCCTTCTCATTGGTGGGGTCACCATCTTTGTTGAGGAACTGAACCTCAACCCCGGCCACCGTTCCCTGCACCACCTTGAGGGTCACAACTCCATCAGGTGAAATACGGTCTGGACCACTAACACGAGCCAGGGAATAGCCCTCATCTGAATACCATTTCTGCAGCTCCTTCATCCTCAACCGCAGTTCATTGAGATTCAGTGTCCTGCCGTAATCAGGGCTGAAGGTGTCCGCGAGCACCTCTTCTGGAACAAGATGATCAGAGGGATTCAACTCAACCCTGGTCAACAGAGGGTTGGGCTCAACCTGCACGACCAGCTGAACACCGAGGGGGCCATTGATCGGCTCGATTCGCACATCGGAGAACCAGCCGGTTGCATAGATCTTCTCAAGGTCGAGCTTGAGCTCGTCACGGGTGACGCGGCTGCCAGGAAGAACTGTCATCGCTTCATAGGCCGCCATTTCGAGCCGTGCCTGCTCTGGATGGCCGGCAATCCCCTCAATCACCACCTCTGAGATCAACACCCTGGGTTGGTCTGGCTGAAGATCAAGCGGTGTCGACTGCGCATAGGGTTCAACCGCAGGGTTCGCCTCAATCTGCTCGGCCTGCACGGCATCAGTTTCAACAGAGTCAGAGCCAACGCTTTCGACCTCAACAGCATCTACATCAACAGCCTCTGCAGCACTGCCTTCAGGATCTTTCGCTTCCTCCTCAACAATCACATCCTCGAGCCGATCCTCCTGCTCAGCCGGAGCAGAGTCGGGATCAACAGTCTGAGCCTGAGCGGAAGCAGCAAGGATTGGCAGGAGCAGAAACAGTCCAAGCGCCCCGTTTCGAACTGCATCAACACTGCGGCCCAAGGAATATCTGACCATGGAGAATTGAGATCCCGCGGAAGCCCGCAAAATTTGCGCTGACCTTACCGGTAGTTGAGGGGGTTGGCTCAGGCCCCTTGGACCCGTTTGTAGACCTCCCCGTAGGCCTCCATCACCCCGCCAAGGTCCTGACGGAAGCGATCCTTGTCCAGAATTCGTGCCTGGGGGTCGCTATTGCGTTGATCCCAGAGCCTGCAGGTATCGGGGCTGATCTCGTCAGCAACCAGTAAACGGCCTGCAGGATCGAGGCCCAGTTCAAGCTTGAAATCCACCAACAACAGATCGAGATCAGCAAAAAAGGATCTGAGCAGCCGGTTCACCTGCCTCGCTACAGCCTCAATCTCAAGCCTGCGTTCCTTGCTGATCAGAGCCAGCTTCTCAATCCTGGCATCTGTGAGGAGTGGATCCCCGAGGCTGTCGTCCTTGTAATACAGGTCAAGAAGTGCTGGCGAAAGCTCTGTTCCAGGGGGAATCGGCGTCTGCTTGCAGAGGGATCCAGTGGCAATGTTGCGCAACACCACTTCAATCGGGATCACATCGACCTGATGCACAACCATCCAGGTCTCCCCCGCCAGACCGAGATAATGGGTCGCAATTCCATGACGCTCAAGCCATTCAAAAATCCGAGCGGAGATCTGGCAGTTCAGGCGTCCCTTGTCATCGAGTTGCGCCCTCTTGAGAGCATTGAAAGCGGTGGCATCATTCTTGAATTCCACCAGAACCTGTCCGGCCTGATCACAGGCAAACACCCGCTTGGCCTTGCCCTCGTAGAGAAGCGGTCCGTGGTCTGGAGTCATGGGGTTGGAGACGGATCCTCAGCAGCAGCATGCCCACCAGGCTCCCGGGGAGAGCGCAGCTGCTGATCCAGTGCTGCAGCTGACTCCTGCTGTTTCTCATTCTCACGGAGCAGCTCCAGGAGGGAATAGCGATCATCCACACGGCTCGCCAGACGGCGCAGGCGCTGCCTCGGCCGCGTCCCCTCGCCCCCTGAAGCCAGCTCCAGTTTCAGCTGCAGCCTCAACAGCTCGATGGCCAGCCCCCAGGCCTCATCGGCAGCCGCCTGATCAAGGGCAGATTCCAGCAGTGGAGTCGATTGATCAAGGCCCATGTCCGCGAGCAGATCCGCAGCCAGTCCGAGCCGGGCCGCCCCTGCAGCACCGGTGACACGAGAGGCGAGCAACACGCTGATGGCCGCATCGACATGGCCCATGGATCGTTCATGCTCCACCAGAACATCGAGGGCGGATCGTGTCAGCACACTGCCATCACTGCCTTCAGCCACTGGCAACCGCTCTCGATCCAACGCCGTGAGATTGCCATCGGCCAGTCGGCGCAGGGCAAGGGACGCACCGGCATGATCAAGAGCAGCACTCGCCGCCTGCCAGGAGAGCAGCAGCCACTGCCGGCGCTGCTTCCCCTTTGCCGGACCGAATCGACTGAGCACGCTCTGGGCACTGACCGGTGCCTTGCAGACCATCAACGCCTGGGCATTGGCGACCACAACCTCAAACGGTTGAGGTGATGGAGCGACAAGCATGAGTCGATCGCGAAGCTCACGCATCCGCTGATCCAGCCCGAACCGCGCTGCATCGGCACAGACATCCGTAAGCTCGGCGATATCAGCATCAAGCAAAGCCTTTTGATAGATCAGTTCAGAGATCGGCTGATCAGACGCGGGGATGGAACCCTGCTGCACGGAAGCCTCAGACGACCTGACTGCTGAGGCCAGCAACAACAGCGACAGGGATAGGGGCAGGGCGTAAATCCCCATGGGATGAGCCGTTCAACAAAGATGGATCTGGGCCATGGATCCGTCATGCGGTCTCCAGCCCAAACAAACCTAGGGGGCTTCCGCGTCCCCGATTTGCTGCGATGGCCATGTC
>DASCPR010000344.1:0-1543 GCA_036012625.1 Prochlorococcaceae cyanobacterium Fu_MAG_50 | reverse complement strand
GGGGGATCGTTGCGTTTCAGCCACCTTTCGACGCCATGTTGTCTGGCTTGCTGGCTTCGCTGCTGCTGCCATTTCTGGAAGCTGTCGGGGTGGCTTCTTTGCCCTGCCAGAGGCTCAGCAGGGACGGGGCAAGGGCAATACTTGACCAACTTCCGACAATCACCCCCAGCGCCAGGGCGATGGCAAACCAGTAGAGGGTGCTTCCACCAAAGAGGATCAGGGCGATCAAGGGCAGCAGGGTGGTGCCACTGGTATAAAGCGTTCGCGTCAAAGTGGCTGAGACCGCTCTATCGATCTGAGTGGAGAGGGGCAGTTCCACATCCTCGCGGCTGCGTTCCCGGATTCTGTCGAAGACCACAACGGTGTCGTTGACGGAATAGCCGGCAATCGTGAGCAGGGCCACAGCAAACAGACTGTCCACCTCCAGACCGATGATCAACCCCAGCCAGGCAAACACCCCACAGACGATGGTGATGTCGTGAGCAAGGGCCACGAGGGCAAGAAAGGCGTAGCGGCGGTCGTAGCGGATGCTGATGTAGATCGCGATGCCGATGAAGGCCACCAGCAGTGAAATCAGGCTGCTGCGCAGCAACTGGCCGCCGAGGCTCGGCCCGATCGTGTCAACGGACTGGCCACCACTGAGGAAGGGCCCTGCCACCGGTTCCATCGCCTTGATCACAGCCTGCCCCTGGGCGGCGCTGAGGGTCGGCAGTCGCAGCACAAGGGAGCGTCCACCATCAAGAAGCTGAACGCGGGCGCCGGCGAGGTTCGGGTTTTCAAGCCCATCCTCAGTCGGTAGGTCAAGGGTTGTCAGCGCTCTTGAGGCGTCAACGGCCTTCAGTTCTGAACAGCTGCTTGCGCAGCTTCGTTCCAGCTGGATCTGGGTTCCACCGGTGAAATCGAGACCGGGCCGCAGTGGTGAGCCGATGGAGGGATCCAGCCAGCAGATCACCAGGCCGATCAGGGCCAGGATCACCGCCAGGCTGGACACCAGCCAGACCCTTTGTCTCTGCCTGCAGAGCTCAAGCCTGAGCGGGCGCGTTGTTGATCCTGAAGAGAGGGTCACAGGGGTGGCTCAGGCGAGGGGGGAGGGCAGCTGCCTGGCGGGCAGGAAATTGGTGATGCGTCTGAGGGCCGGATAGCTCATCAGGAATCGCAGCAGGGTTCGGGTTCCTGTTAGGGCTGTGAACAGGCTCAGCAGAACACCGATGCCGAGGGTTGCGGCAAATCCCTTGACCAGACCAGTGCCGAGAAAAAACAGTGCGGCGCAGCTGATCAGAGTTGTGAGGTGACCATCAACGATTGAGGAGAAGGCCTGGGAGAAGCCGGTCTCAATCGAGCGGATGAGGGTGTTGCCCAGACGCAATTCATCCTTGAAGCGCTCGAAGATCAGCACGTTGGCATCTACGGCCATGCCGATACTGAGAATGAAACCGGCGATGCCTGGAAGGGTGAGTGTGACCGGCAGCAGCGCATAAACCGCCAGGTTGAACAGGGCATAGAGGCAGAGGGCAAGCACGGCCACCACACCGGCAAGCCGATA
>DASCPR010000343.1:0-15416 GCA_036012625.1 Prochlorococcaceae cyanobacterium Fu_MAG_50 | reverse complement strand
GGGGTAGCCGTTCTGAGCCTGGGTGGTTACCAGGCGCCACTGGCTTTGCTGCTGCTACGGGCTTAGCTGCTGCGACGGGCTTAGCTGCTGCTACGGGCTTAGCTGCTGCTACGGGCTTGGCTGCTGCGACGGGCTTGGCTGCTGCGACGGGCTTGGCTGCTGCGACGGGCTTGGCTGCTGCGACGGGCTTGGCAGGGGATGCTGGCCTCTTGGTCTCAGTGGGTGGGGCGGAGTTGTGCGTTGACTCTGGAGACGCTTTATCACGTTTAGGTGCTGCATGGCTCGCCTTCTTGACCGACAGAATGGCCTTGCTCGGAATGGCTTTGCTAGGAGCAGAGGAAGCTGGTTTGCCACTGCTGTTGAGCACCTCGCGGATACGCCTGGCTTCGGCATCACTGATTGAACTGCTGTGGCTCTTAACCGCAATTGAGAGCTGCTCAGCGGCGTCGAGCACGTCCTTGTTCTCCAGGCCCAGATCCCTGGAAAGCTCATAAATTCTGACTTTGCCGCTGCTGGTCATTCAGGTCTCCGATCGGTCCGGGCACGTATGGCCCGGGGCTCCACGCAAGGTGGGGCCAGGTTTCATCTTGCCTCAGCGTCTGCATCGTGGTGGTTAAGCAGCCGCTTCTGCAGCGCCTCCATAACATCGTCAGGGACCTTGCAACGCAGGGCTTTCTGAAGACGTTTTCGGCGGCGTGCCTCTTCCAGACAGGCCTCTGACTGACACAGATAGGCTGATCGGCCCATTCCATCGTCGAGAACCAACCCATCCTGATGATCACGGATCACCCGCCAGAGCTGGCGACGATCCACAAGTGCGCGACAAGCAACGCAACGACGCAGGATGGGGCGATCGTTCACCGGGCTCCATCCTCTTCATTGACAGGCTCTTCAGGTGAAGGCTCGCTTTCTTGTTCAGTTTGCACGGCTTCGACCTCCTCAGGGAGCTCTTCAGCTAGCTCGTCAGTTGATTCGTCAGCAGGCTCGTCAGCGGGCTCGTCAATGAAGTCATCGGCCTCATCGATCGCCTCCGGGTTCTCTTCTTCATCATCCTCTGGAAGCGGATAAAGCTCTCGCAGCCGGGCTTCTTCTTCGGCGCGGGTCGCCTGTTCAGCAGCGAGTCTTGATTCCGCCTCTCGCTGCAGAGCTTCCTCTTCCTCACGCTGGGAGATCAATTCGGCCACAACCGCGTCCTCACTGCCCTGGTCATATTCCTGCGAGTTTTTGATGTCGATCTTCCATCCGGTCAGCCGTGCAGCCAGGCGAACGTTCTGGCCTTCCCTGCCGATGGCAAGGCTGAGTTGATCAGGGGGAACCAGGACATGGGCATGCTGCCCTTCAGGATCCACAAGTCTCACCATTTCCACTCTTGCGGGGCTTAGGGAGTTGGCGATGTATTGACTCGGGTCTGGAGACCAGCGGATCACATCGATTTTCTCGCCACGCAGCTCATTCACCACTTGCTGAATTCGCGACCCCCTTGCACCGATGCAGGCGCCCACCGGATCAACTTCACGTTCGATGCTGTCAACGGCCACCTTGGTGCGGGGGCCTACGGAGCGAGTTGGGGGGTTGGCCTCACGGGCAACGGCCACGATGCGTACAGACCCCTCCTGAATCTCCGGAACTTCGTTCTCAAAAAGGTAAACGACCAATCCGGCGTTGGCACGGCTGACAAACAGCTGCGGGCCGCGCCTAGGCACCTCGCTCACCTCTTTCAGAAAAACCTTGAAAGTGGCATTGGCTCGGTAGTTGTCATTGGGGAGTTGATCGCGTCGGGGCAATTCAGCTTCCACCTCCGGGCGGCCTAGGCCTGAACTCACGGCCATGATCACGGATTGCCGTTCAAAGCGAATCACCCGGGCTGTGAGAACTGGATCTTCAAGATCCGCAAATTCCTCCTGAATCATGCGTCGCTGCTGATCGCGCAGCTTCTGAGCCAACACCTGTTTCGTGGTGGCGGCGGCCATGCGCCCGAAATCTTCTTTCTCGGGGGTGACATCAAGCACAACGGTGTCACCCACCTGAGCATCCTCAGCCACCTGCATCACTTCTTCAAGTGAAATCTGGTGATCTTCGCTTTCAACCTCGTCAACAATGATCTTGCTCGCCAGAACCCGATATCCCTCCTCATCAAGATCCAGGCCAACGTCAAAATTGCTGAAGTACTCCTCTTCGAAAGGATCTTCGCTGATCCCCAGATATAGGGTGCGCCGGTATCGCTCGTAGCCTTTGAGAAGGGCTTCACGAAGAGCGGCTTCAATCACCTGGGTGGGGAGTTTTTTCTCCTCACAGATGTCTTCGATCAGATTGTTGAGGCCGGGGAGGATAACAAGTGCCATCGATGATGGAAGTGGTGAAAGAGAGCTGAGTCGGAAGTGATCGGTTCTGAGTTCAGCTTGCGGGGCTTGTGAGGCGGACTGAGATCACATTGTCCAGGGGGAAGCTCCTGAGGCGACCCTTGATGTTGATCTGTAGATCTTCCTGATTACGTTCGACCAATGAACCAGATTGACGTAGTTCGCCGTCATTGAATTCTCGGTAGTGAACCTCTACTGGAAATCCCTTAAAGGTTTTGAAGTCCCGATCACTCTGCAGCTGCTCCCCAATGCCGGGGCTGCTGATCTCAAGAACATAGGACTCGTTGAGCATGTTGGATGTCTCCAAAACCTCACCAAAAAGGCGGCTGAAACTGGCGCAGTCATCAAGGGAGATCTCTGAGCTTCCCCTCTGGCGAATCTGCACCTGTACGGTCATTGGAATCATGTGAGTCAGCAGTTGTACCCCACAGAGCTCAAATCCGTGATCCGTGGCCGTTTTTGAAGCGAGTGACTCCAGTTCAGGCAGGAGAGGGTGGGGCAAGGAAACAGGTTCTGATGTCGGGCATTCGCCCGACCGGCTGCTGCAGTGACCTGCCTCCCGAGGGAGGTGCCCGCCGGGCATGAGCACAATCTACGGGATCGTTCAATCTCTAGGTCTGAATCCCCTCCAGGAGTCTGCTGAACGGGCATCACTTGCCCTGGTGTCTACGGTTGAGTTCTCGATGTGATGCGTTCAGCTCATGCAGTTCCGGGTCAATGAGGAGGTGAAGGCGATGAGCCAGGAGCTGACGAATCTGGCCAGTGACTATCGAATCCTGGTCTGCACTCATAACAGGCCTTTTGCGATTGCTCTGGCCACCGTCTTTGCCCTGGATCCTGATCAGAGTCCAGACCATCTGCTTGGGATCTGCACAAAGGGATCTGAGGCGCTTTCTCTGTTGTCAGGGATCTGTGACCCAGTGCTCGCTTTCGTCAGTGAGCAGCTCGATGATGGCACTGGGGTCGGTCTTATCGCCCAGCTCAAGCAACTTAAGGACAGGGCCCATCTGCCTGCAACGGTTCTGACGGTTGGGACTCTTGAACGCCATATTTTGAAGGAGGCCATTGACTCTCCAGCAGATGTGGTTCTGACCCAGCGGGGATTGGACCCGAAAGTGCTGGTCACCGCCCTTTTAGCGATCAGGTCAGGAGGTAGCTTCATTGACCCGGTTGTACGTTATGTGCTGAGGGAGCAGGATCCGGAGCATCATCCAGATCTGACCCCAAGGGAACGCGATGTGCTGCAGTTGGTCTGTGAAGGGATGACCAACCGGCAGATTGGCGCCCAATTGCATATTGCTGAAACCACGGCAAGGGGACATGTCCAATCAATTATTCAGAAATTGCATGTCAGGGACAGAACCTCTGCCGCAGTTGAGGGCTTAAGGCGCCATTGGATTGAATAAGCAGCTGAATGTTTGCCCGCAGTTAGCAAAAGAACCCTACAGCTGAAGGGTTACTGTTCTCGGTGATGAGTGTGAATATGAATAAGTCGATGTTCCATCAGTCACTATTTGATTGTTTCGAGCATTGATCTTTGTCTTCGATTTTGATTGCTATGACTGCAAATTGAGTGATCGCTGAGTAGCTCCGTTTAATCCTTTGGATGGCTCTTCTTGTGTTAGGGGGCAATGTAGGTCATTGGCTCTTAATGAATTTCTAGCAGTTTGATTCCTATTCCTGATTTTTGCGATTGATGTCTTCGCCTGGAGACGCTCGCTACACCTGCACACATTTTTGAGGCTTTTATTATGAGCACAACAACAAATTCCAAATCTTCTTTGAATTTTGATCAGGGCCAGACTTTTGAGGTGAACCCTTCCTCTGAAGATATTGTTGGCTTTGATCCTCGGCAGGATCGCTTGGATTTTGCAGACATCTCAGTCCATGGCTTGATTCTTGGCAAGTTGGCTGATGGGACTGCTGCCATTGTGAATCCATGGGCCTATTCACCTGAATATCAAAAAATTGTTGGTGTCAGCTGGAAAGATATGAGCATCGATAACTTTGCCCCTGTGGGCAATGAGCATCTCCGTCAGGATATTGGGGCGGTGCTCTCCTGGGAAAAGGGAAAAGGCTCCAAGGAGCCTGGTACTGTCTATGTTCGCTCACATCAATATGGTGTTCAAGAGCGTGTTGAGGATTTTGACCCATCTAATCAGAAACTCAGTTTCCTTTATCTTGGAACACGGGAGCGACTTTCTGTAGAAGATACTAAGAATGGCTTGCTGATTTCTTTTGAGCCGTCTGGCCAGAGCTTGCTATTAGTTGGTATCCAGAAAGGTGATTTGCGTGGTAATAATCTTGAATTCCATCATGATCAAGTGATGGAGGATAATCTCGAAACACCATTTGGTTTCTCCGAGCTGGATGTCAGTTTGGTCAGTCGAGAGAGTTTGCTGACGCCTCCTGCCCCCAAGGGAGAATCAACAGATGGTGACCAAGTGCGTTCAGGCTTGAATGCCAAGCCTGATGAGACCATCAGCATTGCGGATGATGATCAATCATCTGTTGACCATTCCAACCATTCCAACCATTCCAACCATTCCAACCATTCAGGCCATTCAGGCCATTCAGGCCATGAAGGCCATGAAGGTCATGAAGGTCATGAAGTGGAGCCTGTAACCCATGAGACCAACCAGAATGAGCATTTAAATTCTCAGGGACAGTTGAAGCTGCAGGTGAGTGGAACCCTCTACTGGGGTGGTATGAGTGGATCGCTGACGATTACAAATACTGGCGACTCTGATGTTAAGGATTGGCAGGCAACCTTTAACACGCCTCATCTCAAACTCCAAAGCGGCGCTGCTAGCTTTGTTGAGTCATCAGGTGATCATGGTGGGAATATTATCGTCGTTAAACCTGAGGCATGGAATAACAAGATCGCTGCAGGCGCTAGTCTCAGTATAAGCTTTAATGCTGAAAGTGTTGATCTTCCAAATAATGGGGAACTGACGGATGATCTCTTCTTTATGGCAAATCAAGGAACAGAAATAGAAGCTCACCCTGATCTCAACCCTGAGCTGGTATCAGACTCGATCTCAAATGCCGATTCATCAGATCGTAGAACCATATACGGCACTGACAAGAAAGACCGTCTGATCGGTGGCAGGCGTGCTGAGGAGATTCATGGGCTGGCTGGGAATGATCAAATCCTTGGAAAAAATGGGAATGATTTGTTGATAGGAGGTGAAGGCAAAGACCATCTTAAGGGTGGCAGAGGTGACGATCAGTTGGTGGGAGGTAAGCGACGAGATCTGCTTAAAGGTGGTGCAGGTGCAGATGAATTTATTTACAAGTCAATAGCTGATTCGCGCGTAGGAAGTCGACTCTCTGACCGTCTTCTTGATTTCAGAGGTGCTAAGGGCGACAGGATAGATTTTGCTGCGATTGATGCCTCCAAGCTTGATCAAGGTAGGCAGGCACTTACCTACATTGGATCCAATGTGTTTAGTGGAAATAAAGGAGAAGTGAGATTTGAAAATGGTTTATTGCAGGTCAATCAACTTGAAGAAGTTGGCGATGGAAATGTTGATATGGAGATTTCTCTCAGAAATGTAAAAAACTTCAAGGCTGCCTACCTGAAACTTGGCGATGACATGCAGCCTTCAGCAACTTCACCAGATGTCTTACCTGATGCATCTGCTTCCGGCTCAGGTGGTGATGGGGATGTGTCGGTTGAGCAGCCACAACAGCCTTCAGCAACTTCACCAGATGTCTTGCCTGATGTGCCTGTTTCCGGCTCAGGTGGTGATGGGGATGTGTCGGTTGAGCAGCCAATGGATGGAACTCAAACAGAAGCAGTGGCCGCCAATAAGCGCATCGTAGGCTATTTTGAAAGTTGGGGTATCTATGGACGGGACTTTCAGGTCTCTGACATTAATGCTGAAAAACTTACACATATCAATTACAGCTTTTTTGACGTAAAGGGTAATGGCAATGTTGCCATGGTTGACTCGTGGGCTGATCTGGAAAAGAGATATACAAACCCTGCTGCTGATGAGCTTGTCAGTAGAAACTTCAGCCCCGTTGAATGGTCAGCACTTGATAAGAGCCGCCGTCAATCTTATGGGAGTGGTGTTGATTTCAGTGTGGTAAAGAATGTTGATGGTTCAAGGCTCGTGACGGCATTGCCAGATAGTTGGAATGAGGAGAAAGGCTATTACGGGAATCTCAACCAGATGCGACTCCTGAAGCAGCTCTATCCGGATGTTGAAATTGGCTTTGCACTTGGAGGATGGACCCTCTCAGATGAATTCAGTGATGCTGTTGATGTGACTAATCGAGCAAACCTTGTAGATTCTATCGTGCAAAAGGTTGCTGATTATGAATTCTTCAGTGTGGTTGATTTTGACTGGGAATATCCCGGTGGTGGAGGCCTAGATGGTAATGCTGTGAGTGATAAGGATGGCGAGAATTTTGCGCTCATGCTTAAAGATCTGAGGCAAGGCTTGGATCAACTAGAGGCTGATACGGGACGTCAAGTTGAAATCTCTGTTGCTACTGCTGGGGGTGCAGAGAAGTTGTCTAATCTAAATCTTGAGGGTATTGATCCCTATGTCAATTTCTATAATGTCATGACCTATGACTTCCATGGTGGATGGGAGCCAACGACGGGCCATCAAGCTCCGATGACTGGTGATCAGAAAGGTTATGACGTCCTTAATGCCATAGAACAATTTAAAAGTGCTGGCATATCCAGTGATAAGGTTGTGCTTGGTGCACCTGCATACACAAGGGCCTGGGGTGATGTTGCTGCTGGTAATTCTTTTGGATATGCACAATCTGGAGACTCACGTCAGGCTCCAGGCAGCTTTGAGGCTGGAACATATGATTACAAGGATATGCTTACAGGCGTAAATCAGGGCGCATACGATTTGATTTGGGATGACACTAGTAAGGCTGCATTTGTTTATAACTCTTC
The DNA here is from genome assembly GCA_036012625.1 of Prochlorococcaceae cyanobacterium Fu_MAG_50. GTDB lineage: Bacteria > Cyanobacteriota > Cyanobacteriia > PCC-6307 > Cyanobiaceae > DASCPR01. The sequence goes on along the minus strand of DASCPR010000343.1, from coordinate 8,132 downwards.
TGAACGGATCTGGAGTTCAATGGAAACCACCGCTACAATTGCTGGCAAGGCTGCCTATGTACAAGAAGCTGAACTTGGTGGAATGATGTTCTGGGCATTGTCCAGCGACACTCTCGATGAACAGAGTCTGATCACAACGGCCTATGACGTTCTTAATTCTGGCAAATCAGCGGCAAGTGAAATCAATGGAAGTGCCTCCTTTGATCAGATCATTGGTGGCGATGGTCAGTTCTCTGTTGGTGATTTCACCCAGCTTGCCTAAGTCGTGTGCTTCAATCAATCAACTGAAGATTTGATTGATAGTTGAAAACGCATCTCAGATTCTCTGTTGATGCGTTTTCAACATTTCCATCTAGGCTTTACTCAGTTGCAACCCTGAACCGAAATGCGATAGCTGAAGCCAGAGGCACCGGGTGACTTGGCTGTTCCAACTTTGAAATTCACCTGACTTACTTGTTTCCCAGGCGTTGACGGAATAGGTCCGAATTTCTTCCCCGTGCCAAGGGGAGGGCGAATGGATTCATTCACAACCCTGAGATTGCTGCCATCGCTGAACTTCAGGAAAGCTTCAATAGGGTATTTCGCTGAATCCGTTGAATCTGCGGTGAAGAAAAGTTTGTAGCTGTTATAGGGCTGATTCACCACAAAATCTGTATTCCAGTTGGTTCGACCCACAGCACCGCCAATCAGACCCTTAGGACGTCCAACACGCTTTTTGACAATCCATGGCTTTGGCCCATTTCCATTGCCACCGATGGGCATCAGAAATTTACATCCAGCCATTGCGGCAGGGGCCGCTAGAAATGATCCGAAGCCAATGGCAGCAGCAATCACAGCGGTGCGACGGATCGAGCACAAGTTCTTTGCCTTGGAAGCTAAGGGTGTTGTCATTGCCAGTGTGAAAAAGCAAAGCTATTTTTACATGACCAAGGCTTGCCTCTAGGCATGATTTGGTGATTCACTCTTAAATTCTTAATCGGTCGTCGTTACCTGTCTGGTATGAGCCTATTTCTGGAGGGGCTGATTCAAAACGTTCAAGAAGCACCTGAACAGGAATCTGGGTGCTGAATCGACAAGCATTGGTTTCACCGCTGTCCAGGCTGCCGTGTTCCCAGAACTTATTGCTTCCTGTTCCCCCTCCACATAAGCCAAAATACTGGCAATCCTGCTTGCATTTATTTACTCCAGAAAGCATCTCACTCCATAATCTGTTGAAGATCTCGCTTCTTGTTGCCTCGATGAGTGAGGTATCCTTGATATTGCCAATGTTAAAAGTGCCGTAGCGAGTTGTCGCAACTGAAAGCAATTCAGGATCGAAAGTTGAGAAATTGCCTTGCCAGTCAACACTTAGAATTGAGTATGGCCGATTAAGTTCATTTTGATTGAGGCGCTGATTATTGCGAACCATGTGTATGACTTCTCTAAACTCTCTGAGTACTACCGGGAAGCCATCTTGCTCTGATAGATCCCAGAAGATTCTTAGGAATTGTCGATATTGCTCTTCTTTCTCCACTCCCTGCATTGAGGAACTGGTGTTTACACCTTCTTGCTCTTCAACATTGAAGCCTACTGAATAGATGCCATTATCTCTGAAAAATCGATACATTCCTTCTGGATCTTCCATGGCTGCTGCTGTGACCACAGCAATGACATGGAAGGGAATCTCATGACGATTCAGGTTTTCGATTCCGCGCATACTTAGGGCATGGGAGCCACGACCATTGCGGAACTTTCGATGTGAATTATGAATCTTTTCGGGTCCATCAATACTGACTCCAACAACGATCTGATTGCGAAGAAAGCATTCACACCATTCTTCATTGATCAGCGTTGCATTGGTTTGAACATGCTGCTCAATCTGAACACCTCCTTGCCCCCATCGTTCAGCTGAATCGCGAATCAGTTTGGTCGCTTGGTCGTAGTAGCTGCAGGGGAGTGTCAGTGGTTCTCCTGCATGCCAGACCAGAGATAGCTCAGGCCCGCAGAAGGGACTCTCGAGGATCCGCTGCATCAGCAGAGGTAATAAATCCAGATCAAAGACTTTGCGGGTTGTTCGATCTGGCAGGTAGCAATATGAGCAATCAAGATTACAAAGAGATGTTGATTGAAGCACCAACAGGCCAATGGGTCCAAAGCGGCTTATGTCAGCCGCCGTTGGTTGGCAGGTTTGAGGGTCTGCATTGCTTACCATCTGACAGATTTACCATTGCCATTTCTCCAGGCACCTCCCCCATTTTTCCAGCCACCTCCGTAGTAGCCATTCCCCCAGCCACTAGGTCGATAACCACCATTCCCCCAACCTCCGCCTCTACGAACACCACCATTGCCCCAGGCTACGCCTCTGCCATTGCCCCAGGCTCCCCGGGCAACCTGCTTTTCTGTTGAGGTGTCTCCAGGCTCGTTGAGGAATTTATTCCAGGGGCCGTTTTTCAGTTCACTTATTTTGCTTTCAACTGGATTGGTGAGGTCTGGTGAACTGTAGATTCCGGCTTCGGCAGTGTTCGTGAATGCTGCAGAAGATGCCAGCAGTGTGATCAAGCCAAGAAGAGAGTGGAATTTCATCGTGAAAATTAGTAATAGAACTTAGGAGTTAGTGCCTTTAAGTGAGGATTGATCAGTGAGGCTTTAATTGTAGAGTTGCCCTTGTGGAGAGTATTAGTTTATAAAAATTGCTGATCGTTTGTTCTGGAAGTCCGACCGAACTCTCTGGGCCGATCCAGCGGTTGACTCCAGCTCGAACTGTTTTGTCTTTTTCAATATAGCCTTGTAGTAATTTTGCGATCCCAATATTGCTGTAGTCCATCATGGTGGAATTGTTCTCTTTCATGATGCAGCCGATTGCGGCCCGTTGATAGGGATAGGCGGGTGCTAGTTTTGATGTTGGCGCGATTTCTTCTCGGTAGGCAGCAAGCCAGAGACTATCCCCTCCTAGAATAGCAATTTTGCCTGTTTTGATTGCATTTAATGCTTCCTGGGGTGTGAGGAATTCGATGAATTTGGCATCTGGGACTGCAGCCTTTAATGTTTTCGCTGCCATACTTCCCTTGATAACTCCTATGGTCTTGCCGACGAGCGAATCAGGGGTGCCGTCAATACCTTCAGGTGCAATGACCCTCACCCCACCAAGTGCAAATGGAATGGAATAGTCAACCATCAGAGAGCGTTGCCACGAAAATGTGACTCCACAGGCGATATCTGCTTTATCTGTTAGCAATGCGGTCATCCCTTCATCAATAGATTTGACTGGAATAGTTTTCAGCTTGATCGGCTTGCCTGCCCATGCCTGCAGTTCATCCTTGATCGGTGCAAGGAACTCCATATCCAGGCCTTCGTATCCGTTTGATGTCTTGATGGCGTAGGGAAGAACATCGTTGATAACGACAGCGCGCAGCTCGCCTCGGTGAACCACCGACTCAAGGTCTGTTTCGGCATGGGCCGCCATTGGAGACTGCACAGCAGTTGCTGCTAGGGACGTCAGAATGCTTGTAAGCAGAAGAGTTTGAGCATTCATCAGGGCCGTTGTCCTTAGGTCGCTTAAGCCTTTATAGGCATAGGCGTTTTGCCTGGCAGCGCTTCTACGCACGCCGATGTCAAATCGTCGGATTTTCTTTAGATGATCTCTTTGGCCTAAATGTTGGTTTTTAAGGTTGGTTAGTCCAGCGGCTTGGCTGCCAGTAAGATTCATTAAACTGAGCTGGATAAGACTTAATGAGGGATGGATCTTGCTGCTTTTATTCCTTTGCCAAGTTTGGTGCATTCCTCGCCGATTTTGCCACCCATAAATCCTCCGATGGCGGCAGGGATTGCTCCAGCAACAAGCCCTTGGATGATTCTTGTGAGGATAGGCATCTGTGAATCTTTTGCTAGTGTTGCACCAACGAGTGTCAGGCCGACGCCCCCTGGGCCAATACCTGCTAAGTGCTTGGCCCCAATACGTTGCTTGAGATGACCAATTGAGGATCCTCGTCAGACCCTCAGAAATCAGGAAAGCGTTGAGGTCCTAGATGGATTGATAGTGGGTTTCTCCAAATAGCCCTGCGTGCGTATTTGTGGATTGGAATTCCAATGGCGTCGGGTATGTAGGTGTTGACCAGAAGAATTGCGACGCTAAGGATGAGGATTTCTCGATTTCTTTGCCAACAACTCCATGATGATTCTGTCTTGCTGACGTCCATCGTTGGAGCTGCAGCGGGGTTGATGGCAGCTTGATTAGGCGGGAATGACGTGACTGTCAACAACTGCTTGGCCACTTGCTGGTTGGGATTTTGATCAATTGCAACTTGAGGAGCCTGAGTTCCTGATTTATTGCGGGCTGCTCAGCTGTGTTGGTGATGTTTTTGCTGATAGCCATCGTTTGTTAGAACGATCAGAAGATTCAGTCCAATTCTTCTCGCTCGCAGAAAGTCGCGCCCTAGCCTCTCTGTCATGTCCTTTTCAGAAGCCTTTCTCAAGATCTGCTGGCAGAGGTGCCTTTGGCTTGCCAAATTTCTGTTGGTACTGACCTTCGGTCTCTGTTCATCGGCAACGGGTCCGGTTCTGGCTGCGGGAGTCCCTCCGGTGGCGCGTGGAAATCACAGTTTTGTTGCTGAGGCGGTTCGCCATGTTGCACCTGCCGTCGTCAGGATTGACACGGAGCGAACAGTTCAGCGCCAGCCCTTCGATCCATCCTTGATCGATCCATTGCTCAGAGATCTGCTCGGAGAACCGGGTATGGGGCCTGAGCGGGAACGGGGACAGGGATCAGGTGTGGTGATTGATGAAGGAGGTCTGGTTCTCACCAATGCCCATGTGGTGGAGAGGGTGGATGAAGTCACGGTCACCCTTGCTGATGGTGATCAGCGTGATGGTCATGTTGTTGGCACCGATCCAGTCACCGATCTAGCCCTTGTTGCACTTGATGGCAAACGGCTCCCCAAGGCTGCCCAGCTTGGCGATTCGGAAGCTCTTGAGGTGGGTGATTGGGCGATTGCGCTTGGGACCCCCTATGGGCTTGAGCGCACTGTCACACTTGGGATTGTCAGCAGCCTGCATCGCAACATCAGCAGTCTTGGCTTTGCCGATAAGCGTCTTGATCTGATCCAGACCGATGCTGCCATCAACCCCGGTAACTCCGGTGGCCCCCTGGTCAATGCCAGCGGCGAGGTGATTGGTATCAACACACTTGTACGTTCAGGCCCCGGCGCCGGTCTCGGCTTCGCCATTCCGATCAATCTCGCCAGTACCGTCGCTGAGCAACTGCAGTCCGCCGGTGAGGTGGTTCATCCTTATCTGGGTGTTCAGTTGGTGCCCCTGACGGCGAGGATTGCCCGCGAGCACAATCTCGATCCCAACGCTCTCGTTGAACTTCCCGAACGCGCCGGGGCCCTTGTGCAGAGTGTGCTCCCAGAAAGTCCTGCCCAGGAAGCGGGTCTTCGCCGCGGTGATCTTGTGATCGGAGCTGCGGAGACCAGCATCTCTGACCCCCAGACACTGCTCAGTCAGGTCGATAAGGCAGAGATCGGCAAACCACTCAATCTGCTGATTGTTCGCAACGGTGAGGAAATCCGCCTGACCGTTAAGCCGGCGGCGTTACCCGGCCTTAGCTGAAAACCTTGCTACCGTCCCCGCCATTGCTTACGAAGAACGATGGCTGATCTGCAGACTCAGATGAAGCAGGCGGTTGCTACCGCTGCTGTTGACCAGATTCAAAGCGGCATGGTGATCGGTCTGGGCTCAGGTTCAACGGCAGCGTTGATGATTGAGGGCCTCGGCGCCAGGCTGGCGAAAGGGGAGCTTCAAAACATTGTCGGCGTCACCACCTCATTCCAGGGGGAGGTGCTTGCTGCTGAGCTGAAGATCCCCCTGCTCAGTCTCAATGCGGTGGATCGGATTGATCTGGCGATTGATGGCGCCGATGAAGTTGATCCCTCCTTCCAGCTGATCAAAGGTGGTGGTGCCTGTCATGTTCAGGAGAAGCTTGTCGCCAGCCGAGCAGAGCGTTTTGTCGTTGTGATTGATTCGACGAAGCTTGTGGATCGCCTCAATCATGGCTTCCTGTTGCCCGTGGAGGTTTTGCCTGGTGCCTGGCGTCAGGTTCAGCAGTGTCTGGCAGAGATGAATGGCAATGCTCAACTGCGTATGGCAAAGCAGAAAGCAGGCCCAGTGGTGACAGATCAGGGCAATCTGATTCTTGATGTGAGCATGGACGGCGGGATTGAGAATCCCAAGCAGCTTGAGAGCCGCATCAACAACATTCCAGGTGTTCTTGAGAACGGGTTGTTCGTTGATCTGGCTGATCAGGTGCTGGTTGGCGAGATCAATGACGGTGTTGCCGGTGTTCGCCAACTGCAGAAACGCTGAGGGCCGCCTTTAGTTCAGCCGGATGCGGACGGACTCGGCATGGCTGTGCAGACCTTCGCTGTTGGCCAGCTGCTGCACGGCACCACCGGTGGCCTCAAGGGCTGATTGATTGAATTCGATCAGTGAGGTGCTGTGCAGAAAGGTTTCGACACTCAGGGCACCGCTGAATCTGGCCGTGCCGGATGTCGGCAAGGTGTGATTCGGTCCTGCCAGGTAGTCGCCAACTGCTTCTGGTGTCCAGGGTCCGATGAAAATGGCGCCGGCATTGTTGACTCTCTCAGCAAGTTGTTGGGGGCGTTCCACCAGCAGTTCCAGGTGTTCCGGTGCGAAATGATCACTGAGCTGGGCACAGGATTCAAGGCTTTCACACACCACAATCAGACCCCATTGGTTCAGGGATGAGCGGCAGATCTCTGCTCGGGGGTGCCCCTCCAGCTGGGCCGCCAGCTGCTTGGGAAGCGCTGCTGCCAGTCGTGGATCGGTGGTCAGCAGAATTGAAGCTGCCAGTGGATCGTGTTCCGCCTGGGCCAGCATGTCTGCCGCCACCTGCTCCACCCTGGCGGTGTGATCCGCAATCACCAGCACCTCGCTGGGACCAGCAAGGGAATCAATGCCAACCTGGCCATACACAGCTTTCTTGGCCAGGGTCACGAACAGGTTCCCCGGCCCGCTGATCACATCCACCTTGGGAATGCTTTGCGTGCCGAAAGCGAGGGCAGCGATGGCCTGGGCACCTCCGATCCGGAAGACCTCTTGCACCCCTGAGAGATGGGCCGCTGCAAGCACGGTCTGGTTGAGCAGACCATCCGAGCCGGCTGGTGAAACCATCACCACCCGATTGACACCTGCCACCCGTGCAGGGATGGCATTCATCAGCACGGTACTGGGATAGGCGGCTCTGCCTCCCGGGATATAAATCCCTGCTCTGCTGACTGGTCGCCATCGACGACCGAGTCTTTCTCCATGCAACCCCTCCACTTCCAGATCGGCCGGTCGCTGGCGTTGATGAAAGTCCTGGATCCTGCGATGGGCCAGTTCGAGGGCATCCTGCAGATCTTTGTCGGTTGATTCCCAGGCCTGCTCGAGAGCGGCCTGCTCCACTTTCAGGGGCTGAGGGCGGAAACGATCAAACTTCTCTGTATAGGCAATGACAGCCTGATCGCCATCGCGGCGCACCTTGTCAAGGATCTCGTCAACCGTTGCGGAAGCCGTGCGCTGGCCTTCGCCTGTGGTTCGCTCAGCCAATCTGCCGAGCTCAAACCTGGCCTGGTGGTGATCCTTGATGCAACGAACGTTGCAGTGCGGGGCCTCTGGCTCTAACTGGCTGCTCTCCGCCAACATCGAGATCAGAACAATGAAATCAAGCTATAGCCTGGTCTGCACCCTCGTCTATGGGGTGTTTAAAGAATCCAGAAAGCCTTTGGGGTATGGTGGCTGATTGTTGAACAGACTCGGGCTCAGTGGCCAATAACAAATCCTCCAAGAAGCGTGTGGAGATTGCAGAGCGCAATCGCCTGGAGAACAAATCCTATAAATCAGCACTTCGCACCCTGATGAAGCGGTGCTTCTCAGCTTGCAGCGCCTATACGGATGAGCCTGGAGATAAGGCGAAGGCCACGGTGAACGAGAGCATGAATGCGGCCTTCAGCAAGATTGACAAGGCCGTTAAGCGGGGTGTGCTGCATCGCAACACCGGTGCTCACCAGAAATCCAGGCTCACTGCCGCGGTGAAGAAAGCCACTCAAACGCTGACGGGGTCAGCGGCTGTTTAACTGAGCAGCCTGGTTAACAGA
>DASCPR010000342.1:0-11755 GCA_036012625.1 Prochlorococcaceae cyanobacterium Fu_MAG_50 | reverse complement strand
CAGAACCAGAGCACCGCAACCTCCATGCCGCCCCCTGAAGCCCTGACAACCGCTGCGAAAGCTCACGGCCGCTGGCTCCCCAGCCAGGTGTTGAAAGGGCCAGAACAGATGGCCCTCGATGTGCTCCTGCTGGAAAACTCCCTCAACGCAGCACAACCCGTGCCCAGCCTGCGCTTCTACTCCTGGCAGGGGCCGTGGTTGTCGCTTGGATTCCACCAGCATTCAGTCCCGGAGCACTGGCAGGCCCTGGCAGAAGCTGGCCATCTGCAAATGGTGCGTCGCCCCAGCGGCGGCGGCGCCGTGCTGCATGGCAGTGGGCTGACCTATGCCCTGGTGTGGCCAGAGCCGCCCCGAAAGCGGCATCAGGCCTATGAACAGACCTGTCGTTGGCTGATGCACGGTTTTGAAGAGCTGGGGCTGCCCCTGGGATTCGGTCAGCAGCCTTGCCGCTCGATTGCAGACAACTGCTTCGCCGCCTCGAGCGTTGCCGACCTGGTTGATCTCCATGGGCAGAAACGGATCGGCAGTGCCCAGCTATGGCGCAGAGGCCAGCTTCTCCAGCATGGAGAGATTCTTCTGGATCCACCGCAGCATCTCTGGCGGCAGGTGTTCGGGAGCCAGGCCCCCCGACCGGCACCTGCTGAAATACCGCGTCAAGGGCTTGCCATGCATCTGAGGGCTGCCATGGAGAAGACCTTGCCAGAGCTGAACTGGCAGGAGCAGGAGCTCAGCCCTGCGGAATTGCAGCGGGTCAAGGCCCTGTCGATTCACTATTGCCTGGGTTCTGAATCTTCAGGCAGCTCCACGAGCCCCGAGGCAAGCATGGATTCCGCGACCTGAGGCAGTGGCAGACCGAGGGGATAGGTGTTCTGCTGGCGGGCGGCCTCGAGAAGAGGAGGGGGGAGCCTCAGCCCAAGTCGGCTGAGAACAGCTTCAGAGAGTTCGATGCGATCAAGTGTTCCGCAGGGCAAGCCGGCAAGATTCAAGACCAGCAGCCGCCCTTCCTCGGACTGTTCAATGGCATTGACGGCCTGCCAGAGAGGGGCCTTCTCTGAAATCGAGGGCAGATCCTCAAGGGGCTTGAGATGGTCTCCGACAGATTGACTGTCCCATTGCTGAACGGGCAGCTCCTTGAGCGGGGCATCGGTGACGTAGCCAACCCAGCGACCGGAGCGGCAGACCAGCACCCACTCAGGCAGACGCTTGTCATCACCCTTTGCCAGGCGCAGTTGGCTCAGCCTGCGCAGAGACTGGTCATCCTCCAGCACACGAAATCGCCGACCACTCGCATCGCCGACGCGGCCTGCCTGCAACGCCTGCTGAAGGGCCAGCATCTGGTTCTGGGATCGGGACGCACCGAGGCCGAACCAGCCCAGCATCACCAGCCAAAGGGCATCAATCGACTGGGTGCGCAAGAACAGATAACCACCCAGCACCATGGCCAGCAGGGAGAGGAATCGTCCGCTTGCCGTGGCAACCTGCATCCCTTTTCGCGGACTCCCGGTCCACTTCCAGACAAGGGCCTTGAGGATCAGACCACCGTCCAGGGGCAACCCGGGAAGCAGGTTGAAAAGCGCCAACAGCAGATTGATCAGGCCAAGCTGTTGCAGCAGGTCGCCGAACAGTGGGTCCACATGGCTGGCGGCATGAACTCCCAACAGCAGGCATACCGCAAGGATCAGACTGACCAGAGGGCCTGCCGCCGCCACCCGAAGGGCCGCCATGGGTGTGGAACATTCCTTCTCCACCCGCGCCATGCCACCGAACATGAACAGGGTGATGCTGCGAACCTTGATTCCCTCTCGCAGGGCCACCAGTGAATGGCCGAGCTCATGGAGAAGAATCGAGACGGAAAGCAGCAGGGCCGTGATAAAGCCAAAGCCCAGGCTGGTGAGGGTGGAAGGCCCCGATCCATCTGAACTGGAAACAGAGGCGGAGAACCCCCAGGTCGCAATGATCAGGATCACGAACCAGCTGGGATGCACCTTTAAAGGGATCCCCCTGATCTTCATCAACTCCCAGCCATCGCCCACAGAGTGCCCTCCTTCGGACTGAACCACAGAGTCCTCATGCCACGATCCTAGAAAGCCCACACAACAACGGCCCCAAGGATGGGTTCCCTTTCATGCCCCGCAGTGAAGATCTGCGGACTCACCGATCCAGAACAGGCCCTAGCAATCGCGCAGATGGGCGTTGAGGCGATCGGGGTGATCGGGGTGGCCCACTCACCCCGATATCTGGCTGATTCAAGGCGGAGTCTGCTGTTCAGCACACTTTCCGCCGCTGCCCCCGCCTTGAAAAGAGTCTGGGTGGTGGCGGATCCGAATGATGACCAGATCGCCTCGGCCCTGAATGCAGAAGGCTCACCGACGGTGATTCAGCTGCATGGACAGGAAGCACCAGAACGTTGCGGCCAATTGCGCCGCCGTTACCCCCAGACGGAATGGTGGAAAGCCCTGAGACTTCGCCATGCCGATGATCTGCAGCAGATCAAGGGCTTCAGCACTCAGGTCGACGCCCTGCTTCTCGATGCCTGGAGCCCTGAACAGCTCGGGGGCACAGGACAGCGACTCCCCCTCTCCTGGATCAACAGTCTTAGGTTCGATCTGCCCTGGTGGCTGGCCGGAGGCATTTCCTCCGAATGGATTCCTGAGGTTCTTCAACAGGTGAGCCCCTCAGGCCTTGATGCCTCGAGCCGCCTTGAGGTCTCCCCGGGCATCAAGGACCTGCAGAAAGTGAAAGCACTGGTCGAGGCCATTCGCCTTCAGCGCGAATAGGTTGACCAGGTTGCATTCAACAAACCGTTGATGGCTGTTGATCACCGCTCTGCAATCGCCAGGCTTCTGGTTGGCAGCTCAAGCTTGTTTCTACTGGCAGGCCTTGATTTGGGTGCCGCCCTCAGTCAAGGGATGCTGCCTGGATGCAGGTTGGAGAATGGCTCCCTTCAGTGCGTGCCAGGCCTGACCACGACGCCTGAGAACCAGATCCAGATCCTTGATGGCGAAATCCAGTCAGAGAAGCGCAGCGCAGCTGCGATAAAGCAGAACATCGCTGGGCTGAGACACTTCCTGCTTGCGGGGGAAGCAGAGCGGGGATCCCTGCTGAGAACACAATTGATGCTGGATGGTGATTCCATTGAAGAGGTTCACATCCACTGGTATCGAAGGCCTGCAGACAGCAGCCACTGGCAATTGATCAACAACGCAAGCGGCAGCCGTTATCGGATTGGAGCCGATGACAGCAATGCGTCTGTGATGGCTGTTGTTGTTGTCAAAACAAACGCCGGCAAGGTTTTGCGTAAAAACAGCAACATCATTGGACCCATCCAGTGAAACCGATCACAGCATGGTGGCCTATTTCACTGGGCAGAGAGGATCAGCTCCCCAACAATGATTCCTGCTGACGAACCAACTCAAAGAACTCTTGCTTGAGGCTTGAGTCATGACGGAACACACCCCTTACAACTGAATTAACCATGCTGCATTGAGGCTCTTTAACGCCTCGAAGTTTCATGCAGTAATGCTGTGCCTTAACAATAATCCCAACGCCTTGTGGCTCACATAGGTTCTCGATTTCATCGGCAAGAATCATCACAGCTTCTTCCTGAATATGGGGCCTTGAGAACACCCAATCAGCAACTCTCGCGAATTTTGACAGACCAATCACCCTCGAACCAGGCTTAATCCCAATCCAGCACTCACCCATAATCGGCACAAAATGATGGGAGCAGGCAGAGCGGACAGTAATCGGGCCAACGGTGTAAATCTCATCCAACTTCTTTACATTCGGGAAGCTTGTTATCTTCGGTTGTTTCATATATCTGCCCTTAAAAACCTCATGAAGGTACATTCGAGCCACCCGCTCAGCAGTGCCTTCGGTATTATGATCGTTGTCAATATCAATAACAAGAGTTGTCAGCAGATCTCTTACCCTGCCTGCCACCTCCACCTCAAGTTGCTCAAACTCACCGGGCTCAAGATGTTCAGAGACGTTGTCATTAGCGAGAAACGATATCCCCTTTTCTCGCAGTCGATTGCGGATCTTCTCAGAAGTACTGATCACGACACTACCGTTGCTCTGGGCATCCGCCTTACCATGATCAAAGACATTTGTTGATGCAGGAATAGTTGAAGTCATGAAAGGGCTTGTTCAGAAGGCGCCAGTCGCTGGCATCAGGGTTAGGTCTTCAATCACCTGGGAGGGAGGTTGCTGAGCAAGGTGAAGAAGGGCTGTCGCTGCCTGCTCGACGGGAAGCATGGCATGGCGATCGAAGTCACTGTGCACGGTCTCTGTATCCCAGAGAGGTGAATTGACAGCACCAAGCGTGAGCGTACAGGCCCGGATCCTGTGCTCACGCTCCTCCTCAGCCAGACAGCGTGTAAATGTAGCCAAAGCTGCCTTTGTAGTGCAGTATCCCCCCCATTGAGGGAAGGCATTGCGAGCTGCATGGCTGTTCACATTGATCACCAGGCCACCCCGTGAACGCATCATTGGCACAACTGTGGAACACACCTGAAAAATGCTGGTGAGATTCAACTGAAGCAACCACTGCCAATCCTTCAGGGACATGGAAAGAAGATCACCAGTCCATGCAGCTCCCGCATTATTGATCAGGACATCGGGAACAGATCCCCGAGAAATCAGATCCTCAAGTGCGGGAACAATGGCGGCAGAATCTGTCAGATCAATGGATTGATGCTGAACAGTTCCACCCATGGAAGCCAGCTCGGAAGACAACTCCTTTTGCCCCCCCTCAGTACGAGAGACAAGCAACAAGTCCCAGCCTTCCTGGGCAAAGGATCTTGCTGCTGCAAGCCCAATACCTCGTGAAGAGCCTGTGATCAGAACAGTTGGCAAAGATTGTGAGCAATCTTATATATGCTAGGCGGCGAGATCGGGTTCCGACGTGCTCTGCTCAACAACCCTACCCATCGCGCGGAATTTTCTGTAGCGGGATTCACGCAACTGTTCAATCGAAAGCGCAGCCAGGTCATCAAGGTGTCGTTCAATCCCCTGACGGAGAACATCACCTGCCTGGAGCGGTGCCCAATGATTCCCCCCTGAAGGTTCCGGCAGGACCTCATCAACCACACCAAGACTGAGAAGATCCGCAGCGGTGATTTTCAGCGCTGCGGCTGCCTCAGGAGATTTGGCCGCATCTCTCCATAGGATTGAGGCACAGGCCTCTGGACTGGCGACGGTATACACGCTGTGTTCAAACATCAGCAATCGATCCGCCACACCGATTCCAAGGGCACCTCCTGACCCCCCCTCGCCGATCACGGTGGCGATCACCGGAACTCTCAAGCGGAACATCTCGCGCAGATTCACAGCAATCGCCTCCCCCTGGCCCTGTTCCTCAGCCAGAAGACCTGCATAGGCACCTGGGGTATCGATGAAGGAAAGCACCGGCAATCTGAACCGATCGGCGTGCTCCATCAGTCGCAGTGCCTTTCGATAGCCACCAGGGGTGGCCATCCCAAAATTCCTGGCCACATTCTCCTTGGTGTCGCGGCCTTTCTGATGGCCGAGCAGCACAACGGCCCGCTCACCAATGCGTCCGATCCCCCCCACAAGCGCCTGATCGTCACTGCCACGGCGATCGCCATGCAGCTCGATCCAGTCATCACAGAACATCTGGATGAAATCCAGGGTGCTTGGACGATGGGGGTGGCGGGCCACCTGAATTTTCTGCGCTGGTGACAGGGCCTGAAAGATCTCCTCCCGGCGCCGCGCTGCCAGGGTCTCCAGCTGCAGCAGCTGCTGGCTCACATCAACTTCAGAATCCCGAGCCAATTGGCGGATCTGCTCGATCTGCTGCTCAAGCTCCACAAGGGGCTTCTCAAAGTCAAGCTGAGGGCGTCGAACCATGGCAACAGAGGATGCGGAGGACGAATTCAGGCAGCAGCGACCTGAAGCTGGGGGGAAAGATTGAGGATGGAAAACCCATGCAGAACAGAGGCTTTACCAATGAAATCCATATTTTCCAGGGTGATGTTGTTGCGCCCCCAACTGAAGTTGGTATGGCAATTCTCAAATTCAAGCAACATCGCTTCAGCGAAACAGGCAAACATCTGACGCTTGGGCTTTTCCATCTCGGCCATTTCCATCATGCTCCAACCGATATCACTGCAAAACTCAACGATTCCACCCTTGAGCACATGTACCTCTGATCCAGCGACCTTGACATCAAGATTCTTCGGATAACCCCCATCAATCATCAGACAGGGTTTGCGCAGGATGGACGGATTGATCTCAAGGGTGCTGGGCATGCTGGCAACCCAGACCACCACATCCGCTTCCGGGAGTGCTTCCTCCAGGCTGAGGATGCGCCCTCCCCCCAAGTCCTTCTGAAGATCAAGCAGTGGCTGCTGCTGCCGGGCCACCAGCAGCAGTTCCCTGACCCCCGTTCGCTGGGACAACCAACGGCAAACAGCACTGCCGATATCACCGGTGGCACCAACAACAGCAACCCTGGCTCGGCTCAGGTCAATGCCCAGTGAAGGAGCATTTTTTTCAACCTGACGACAGATCACCCAGGCCGTGTGGGTGTTGCCGGTGGTGAAACGCTCCCAATCCAGGGTGGTGCTGCGCACCCGCTGCTGTTGGCGCAGTTTTTCATTTTCGAAGATGATCGAGGTGAAGCCCCCGAGGGCCGTGATATTCAGGCCTTTTTTCTGGGCAAGCTCCATGGCGTTCATGACCTTGCGTCGGGCCGTCTTGAATCGCTTGAGCATTTCAGGCACAAAGCAGGAATCGATATAGGCACCTTCGATCGCTTTTCCAGTTTTACTGGTGAGCTCAAGGTGCTCCACCAACTGGGGTGGAGCACTGCACCACATTTCAAGATCACCCACGGCAAATTCATCAAAGCCCAGCTCCTTGGCTTTTCGCTGGGCGTCCTGGAGGTGAGGGGAGTGTCCGATCAGACCAAACATTTCCTGTAGACGTACGAATTTCGGTGAGCTGTTGGAGCAGCTGCAATGGATCTCAAGTCATCAATGATCCCATGGAAGCTTCCTGCGCAACCAAAACAAAGCCCACAGCTGAATTCAACCATCAGACCCGCCTGGACAGCACCGCCTCTAAGTCAGCCCACCAGAGCGGCGGCGGCCATCTTGGCGATTTCCCGGCTGGTGAAGCCCACTTCAGTCAGTGCATCCTGGTAGGCGACAAGGAAATCCTCGATGAGATCCTCCTTCCCCATCTGCAGAACAGCGGCATCTCCAGCGACCTGATCGAGCATCTTGCGGATCAGAGGCAGATTCTCACGGTTGGCCTGAATCAACTCCTCACGGCATGACTCAAGATTGGCCTTCAGCCACACCTCACTGTAATTAAGGTGGAGGTACTCATCCTTGACCACGCCCTCAGTGATCTTGCGGGCAAAGGGATCGGAGACGGGAATGTAGATGTGATAAGCCGCTATGGCGAAGGATTCAATCAACAGTCCTTGAATCAGAAGACAGGTGGGGATCAAGCCTGCATCTGAGGCTTTCTGAAAGTTGTCGTGCAGAGGACCGAAGAAACTCTTGGCAAATTCCATGTCAGGGGTGACCCCCAGGTTCCTGCCGCATGACATGAAGCCCTTGGCGTGCTTGCTCTCCATCCGCGCCAAGCGCTTCAGCTCATCCTCAGCTTCAGGAATCAGGGAACCAATCGAGACATAATTGTCGTGGGCTTCATGCTCACCCTCAATCACAATGGCGTTGATCCTGCTGTAGGCGTCCTTGTAAGCCGCTGCGGTGAAATCAGGCAAGGCTTGCGTGGATCCATCCTGGCTGTCGAGGACACCTACCTCAGGGGTTTCGAGGACTGGCATGGATCTCTGTTTGTATAGGCAATGCCAATGACTGTAACCAGCTCTTAAGCGATCGGGCACATAGCACCTGATCAGATTTTCAGCCGGCTGGGCAGATTTTCAGCCCAGCAATGACTTGACAGGAGGCCATTCACTCGCCATCAGGCTTTTTAATAGTGCAACCCAATGGTCAGTCAGTGCCTGCTGAAGTGCTTGCCCCAAGGCTTGCGAAGCGCCGCTGCAATCGCCGATCACGCCGTTCTCACTGAGATCTTCCGACAGCCAGGCACAGGGAGCATGTCCCTCAAGACTCCAACCCTGGGGAGGGGTGGCCTTGCTGAGCGCAGTGGCGTGATCACCATCAACAGGACGCTCATCCCCGACCAGCTCAGGCGCAAGATCGAGCATCAGACTGGTTTCGGCAAGGCTGGCATGCAAGCCAAAATTAAGCTCATCAGCCGGAATCAGGTCCCGGATTGCATCCACTCCGCTCCAGAGGAAACAGGGCAGAACAGCCATCGATGGAGATTGGGCCCGCAACTGCCGTGCCGCCACCTGCAGCAGGCCGATCTGCCCTCCATGGGCATTGAACAGCAGCAAACGCTGCACTCCCATGCCGGCAAGCTGCTGACCAACCTCTGCAACCAACTGGATCAAAAGGCCTGCAGACAGAGAGATGGTTCCCGGAAAAGCCCGATGTTCCGGAGAAAAGCCCATCGACTGAGCGGGCAGCATCCAGATGGGATCGTCTGGTGGCAAGCGCTCAAGGACCCTGGCGCTGATCACCTCAGCGAACAAGGCATCCGTACACAGAGGCAGATGGGGACCATGCTGCTCACAGGCCCCAAAGGGCCAGATCAGGGTTGAACCCTTTTGCAGAGCGGCTTCTGACGCCTTCGACCAGCTGAGATTGTCAAATCGGCGGGCATCAGCGGACATCAGCGACGATTTGGCTACATAACCCCACATTGCCTGTCAGACTGGTCCACCGACGATCTGAAGGGCCCATGGCCGAAACCAGCAGCCAGCAGCCCAATCAACCCAAGCCTCCAAGCCCCGCCGCTGAACCGCCTCGCCAACCCCTGCAGGTGATGCATATCAGCAGGCGTGACGAACAGGAGCGCCTGCGTCGAGAAGCCGATGAAGCCAGAAAAGAAGCCCTGGCAGCAGCGGAAAAGGCTCAAAGACTTGAAGCCGCGGCCAATCAGGCCTATGGCGAGGCATTCAAACCGAGCCCCAATTCAGCTCATCGTGCCACGAGCCAGAACGACTCGGACGAAGAACGCTTCGGCCTTGACGAGCTTCAGGGGATGACGATGGCTGATCTGCTGGCTGGGGCTGGGGAGCAATCCCGCCCCAGCGGCCCTTCAGCGCAAACGGCAGCTGCAAAGCAACAGACCAGCAGCACCCACAGCGTTGATGACTTCGATTTCGATGAAGACGCCTTCCTGGCCGCCCTGGATGAGAACGCACCGGTTGGCACCACTGGGGAGGTGGTGAATGGCAAGGTGATCGCCCTTGAAAGCGATGGGGTTTATGTGGATATCGGTGGTAAGGCGCCTGGCTTCATGCCCAAGAGCGAATGTGGGCTGGGAGTGATCACCAATCTCAGAGAACGTTTCCCCAAGGGACTGGAGATTGAGGTGCTCGTCACCCGGGAACAGAACGCCGATGGGATGGTCACCATCAGTTGCCGAGCCCTGGCTCTGCGCAAGAGCTGGGACAAGGTGAAAGCCCTGGAGAAGGAGGGCAAGGTGGCTCAGGTGAAAGTCAATGGCTTCAATCGTGGTGGTGTGACCTGTGATCTTGAGGGTCTGCGCGGCTTCATCCCTCGCTCTCAGCTCCAGGAGGGTGAGAACCACGAGGCCTTGGTTGGCAAAACCCTTGGCGTGGCCTTTCTTGAGGTCAACCCTGAAACCCGCAAACTTGTGCTCTCAGAGAAACGTGCGGCCACAGCGGCGCGCTTCTCAGAGCTTGAGGTCGGTCAACTGGTGGAAGGTCAGGTGGTGGCGGTGAAGCCCTATGGCTTCTTCATTGATCTTGGCGGCGTCAGTGGCCTGCTCCATCAATCCATGCTGACGGGCGGCAGTTTGAGATCACTTCGTGAAGTCTTTGACCAGGGGGAGCGAGTCAAAGCTCTGATCACCGATCTTGATCCAGGCCGTGGCCGTATCGCCCTCAACACTGCCCTGCTCGAAGGTCAACCTGGTGAGTTGCTGGTCGAGAAGGAAAAAGTGATGGCAGAAGCGACGGATCGCGCCAACAAAGCGCGCATGCTGATCAGACAGAAGGAACAGACCAGCGGATGATTCCAAGGCTTCAAAGGGAGACGCCCCCTTCGACCCTCAACGCGGAGACTTTCATCCATCATGTCCATGAAGAGCAAGCCGAGCAGCCCTCAACAGCGGACTGACAAGCGTCTTCAGGCTGACTGGGAACTCGATTTCTATTCGCGGCCGGTTCTCGAACCAGATGGCAAGAAGCGCTGGGAATTGCTGATCTGCAACGCCATGGACAGCCAGGGGGAAGAACCTTTCCGCTGGGAAAAACGCTGTCCTGCTGAAGAAGTGAATTCCCTGTGGCTGGCCGCATCACTCAGAGAAGCCTTGGAGGCCGCTGAGGCCGAGGGATGGGCCGCACCAAAGAAGATCCGCTGCTGGCGTAGCTCCATGGGCACGATGGTGCAACGTGCCGCAGCCGAACTCGACCTCGACGTGATCGCCAGTCGCCGCACCTACGCCCTCCTGGACTGGCTGATCGAAAGGAATCGCGATCTCTATCCCAAGCAGAAGGGCTATTTGGCGGGGCCCCTCGCTCCGACCCCAGACCCTATTCCCACCCCTCCGGTCCCCCTCCCGGACGCTGTGCAGGGGGATGCCTGGAGCTGGGCATCACTGCCCATCGGGCTGCTGCGGGATGCAAAGGACTGGCCGATGGGGTTCAGCGGATTGCTGCCTGTACCAGAAGCTCCCGACGACACCATCCCGGTGCCTGGCCTGAGATTGTTCAGTCGCAAACGAGCACTTGCCCTGGCCGGTTGGCTCGGAGGTCTTGAACCGGTTCGGATGCTGGTGGAAAACAACCAATTGCTGCTGGAGGCAGGTCAGGACGATCGCTGGCTAGTCACCGAAATGGATGCAGACACCACCAATGCAGCCCAGGAAGCCCTGATCAGAGCCCGTGAGGATGGACGCGGTTTGCAATTCATCTCCGTGCAAGCCACACCGGATGATCAGCGTTTCGAAGGGTTCTGGATGCTGCGGGACCTGCCAGAACCTTGAGCAAGCCAGATCAAGGCAGACCATCAACGCCCCCTGATGATCCCCTCGCTGTTCCCGACACGCTGTTCAACAGACTGGACGGATGGACTTGGCTCGGCTGCTACGGCGGCTATTACCTTCAGGCCGATCCGCTGCATCTTGCCGGCTTTGAACATGGCTTCTTCACCCGGCGCTGGCAGGGACGTCAACCGGATGAACTGGCCTGCTATCTGAGTGCCGGTACCAGCATCCATCGCCCCCAGCAGGTGCATGGCAGTGAAATTCTCGAAGCCTCCCAGGCCGATGGCCCCCCATGGCCTGAAGCTGATGGCTTGGTGAGCAACCGGGGTGGGCAGAGCCTGTGGGTCTGTGGTGCGGACTGCACACCGGTGCTGATCGCTGATCCGGGAACCGGTCATGCAGCGGCCTGCCATGCCGGCTGGCGCGGGCTGGCAGCGGGCATCCTGCCGAAGGCGGTTGAAAAACTCGAAGCACTCGGCGCCGATCGCAACAAGCTGCTGATTGCCCTGGGACCTGCGGTGAGCGGCAGCAATTATCAGGTGGGGATTGAAGTGGCGGAAGCTGTGGCCAGAAGCCTGCACGTTGATGATTCCAAGGCTGAAATCTCTTCAGCAGAACTGCACGATCGGCTCTGCGCACTTCAATCAGCCGGAGCTCTGAGCAAGAGTCCAAC
>DASCPR010000341.1:0-3209 GCA_036012625.1 Prochlorococcaceae cyanobacterium Fu_MAG_50 | reverse complement strand
GCAGCAACAACTACGGTCCCTGGCAGTTCCCTGAAAAATTGATTCCGGTGGTGATCCTCAAGGCAGCTGCCGGTGAATCGATTCCGCTGTATGGCGATGGTCAGAATGTGCGGGATTGGCTGTTCGTCGAGGATCATGTGGATGCGCTGCTGCTGGCGGCCACCCTTGGGCAGCCGGGCAGGGTGTATTGCGTTGGCGGCCATGGGGAGCGCACCAACAAGCAAGTGGTGCAAGCCATCTGCAGCCAATTGGATGCACTGCTTCATCAGGGAGCACCCCATGGGCAGTTGATCACGCCGGTAACAGATCGTCCCGGCCATGACCGGCGTTATGCAATCGATCCGGCAAGAATCACAGAGGAGTTGGGCTGGCAGCCGAGGCATGGCTTTGAAGCGGGGCTGCAGGTCACAGTGGAGTGGTATCTCAATCAGCTGAACTGGTGCGGCCAGGTGCGCCAGCAGGCGAACTATGGCGGCGAACGCCTGGGCTTGTAAGACACTCTCAGGCGCCGCTCACTACGCAGTCACTGCTGCTTTAATCGATCAATTCACCTCTACCGAGAGCCGCTTCTCAACAGCTGTGAGGAAGGCATCGAAGGATTTGAGATTCAGATCATGGTCATTCAGTTCCTGGCTGAAGGGATTGCCAGGGTCTGCTGAGATCCCCTCCATTGCAGCGATGGCCTGAGTGAGGGGATCACGATATCCGTTGAATTCAGAATCTACTGACAGTGCTTCTGTGAGCAGGGCAATGGCTTCCCTGTGCTTGTTGTCAGCCATCAGGCGTTCTGCTTCATTGATGCGATTCTGTCGTTCGCCATCCAGTCCGAACTTTTCAAGCATCTCTGTGGCAATACTCTGCAGCATGCACTTCCCCTCGAGATGGGCCAGTTGTCGCCAGATCGCTACGGCTTCCACTTTGCGATCAAGGTGTATCAAGGCTCGGGCCTGATTGTCCTTCAACCAGGGTGACTCCAGTCCAGATTCGATGGCTTGTTCAAGGATCGCCAGGGAGACGCCAGCATTGCCACTATCACGGGCTGCAATTGCGTCTTTGAGGATGGCCTCTTCAAGGGCTGGAGCCACTTCGAAATTCTGTCGCAAATATTGCAGCGTCCAGTCGTGCTGGCTGGCCAGTTCGCGGATGTTGGCCTGTAGGTTCTTCAGCAGAGCAGTCTTCTGAGCCGCCACTCTCTCCTTTGCCATGGTTCTAATTGACGCATTCTCGGATTCGGTCAGCTTTTGCCAGACAGCCAGTGCTTCGCTTCTGCGTTCAAGATGCACCAGGGCTCTGGCGCGGTTGTCCTGCAGCCAGGGGCTGTTGAGATCTGCGGATATGGCTGAGTCGAGGATCTGCAAGGAAAGAGCTGCGTTTTCAGCTTCGCGCATCGCAATCGCTTCTTTGAGAATCTGGGTTTCGAAATCTTTGGCCTCTGCTGATGGGTGGTCATCGAGATGAATCAGGGTCCAGTTACGTTCTGAAGCCAGGGTCTTGATGGTCTGATGAAGCGCTTCAAGCTTGTCTGATTCCTTTTGAGCAAGAATGTTCCTGGCTCGATCTGCTAAACCCTGGTTGGGATGGGTCGAAAGGTTTTGCCAGATCGTCCAAGCTGCTTGATCTTGGCCAAGATCAAGCAGTGCCCTGGCGCGATTGTCGTGTAGCCAGGCATTGTCTTCTCCACTGGTGATGGCGTCATCGAGTAGCGAGAGAGAAGCTTCTGGATGGCCATTGTTTCGAAGCAAGATGGCTGAATCCAGCATTGTCTTGAGCTCTGCTGAGAGTTCAGTGCTGAAGGCATTGTCAATTTCTTGGCTCAGAGTTGTAGGGCAATCTTCTTGCTGAGGAGCAGTTTCTGATGTATGAATCTCTGAATCTTTAGGCGTTGTCGCGCTGAGTTGCTTCAGCATTTTTTCCGCCATCTCTTGCAGGCAGGCGTTGTCGTCCTTTTGAGCGAGCTGTTGCCAGATTGCAACAGCCTCCTGCGGCCTCTCAAGCATCAGCAGAGCTCTGGCCTTGTTATCGAGCAACCAGGGTGAGTTGAAGTTTTGTTCGATGCCCAGCTCAATCAGCTCCAGGGAAAAGGCCAGGTCATCAGTTTCCCTGGAGGCAATGGCTTCATGAAGAATTTGTTGTTCAAGTTCTTCTAATGAGCTGTCCTCGCCATTGATGTGTTGCAGCGTCAACCCATAATCCGCAGCAAGTTCATCTGCTGCTGGCTGCAGTTGTTTGCGCACCCGCTGATGCTGCCGATCAGCCATCTTCTGTGCCATCTCAGAGATGCTTGCATCATCTGAGATGGCAAGTTGTTTCCAGATGGCGTACGCTTCAAAGCGGCGATTGAGATCAACGAGTGCCCTGGCACGATTGTCATCTAGCCAGGAATTGCTGATCCCTTTAGCGAAGGCAGTCTCAAGCAGATTCAGTGATGCTTGCGGCTCTCCATCATTGCGCAGGGCAATGGCCTGTTTAAGCAGCTCTGAAAGGTCAGCCATGGTTGTTCGTTCTGATGGGGCTGTTGGTTCTGCCTTGTCTGTTGATTCAATGACGAAAAGATCTTCAGGGCTGTTCGAGGATATTGGAGGATTTTCTGGAAAGGTTTCTGACAGCTTGTTGTCTGGTGGCGGTGCCATCTGATCAGTATCAATGCTGTTGAGCATGTTTTCGGCAGCCTGACGAACAGCTTCAGCGGCACTGTCCTTGAGCTTTAATAGAATGGTCTTGGCTTGATCCAGTCGGTTCAGCTCAATGAGTCCACGGGCACGATTGGCCTGGATCCATTCACTACTTAGACCTGCTTCCAGGGCTACATCCAGCAGTTTCAGCGATCTGTCGGCATTGCCGTGATCATGCAGATGGATCGCCTCTTTGAGCAACGCTGTCAGCAGATCAGTTTCAGCACCTGGATGATATAGGTGGATTGGCTCTATCCCTAGTGCAAGGCAGCTATTCAGCAGGTAGGTTAGCTGGCTCGTTGTCATGCCTCTGCCGGATCATTAACCGAGGATAAGTGGAAATTCGCGAAGAGAGGCTGCTGCATTGATCACCCATGCCTGATGCGACAATCAGCCTCATTCAATGGTATCTGGATTGTGTCTTCCGAAGCTGATAGTGCTGAGTTGCGACAGGAGCTGGAGATCAATCCTAGTGATTACAGCGCACTTCAGCAATTAGCCCAGATCTTCGAGCAGGAGGGCAAATGGGATGAATTG
>DASCPR010000340.1:0-1611 GCA_036012625.1 Prochlorococcaceae cyanobacterium Fu_MAG_50 | reverse complement strand
GCGCTCCAGCAAGGAACTCAGCACCGATCAGAAAGGCCTGGGCCAGCCCATCCGGACTCGGTTGAACCGCATAGCTGATCGCCATGCCCCAGCGGTGACCATCACCAAGCAACCCCTCGAAAGCCCTTTGATCATGGGGGGTGGTGATGATCAGCACCTCCCGAATACCCGCCAGCATCAAAGTACTGAGGGGGTAATAGATCATCGGCTTGTCGTAGATCGGCAGCAACTGCTTGCTCACTGCATGGGTGATTGGATGCAGGCGTGTACCACTGCCGCCAGCCAGGATGATGCCCCTGCGTGATTTCTGAAAGCCCATGCAAACAATCTGGTCAGAACAATCTTGCCAGATCGTTCTGACCAGATTGTTAAAGACAGCGCTATACAGACAAGAACTCTGCAATCGCAATTCTTGCAAACCCCAATGGAGGTGTTCCAGCTTTTGCAAACGCTTCTCCATGGTGCAAAAAACGCAGGCTCTTTAGATCAACATTTACTAATCCATAATCCAATCGACAAAACAAGCTAATATATTGCCAATGATTTAGACCCTTTTCATTCATTGACTTTCCTGAAGAGCTTTTTTAAGCCAAAATCTCCTGACCAAAAACCCACAAAGGCACAACCACAGAACTCCCAAGACGAGCGCAACCCTCATCCCCTATACACAAACCATGGCATGACAATGAATAATATCCAAGAACTGCAAGATCTCAAGCTTTTCATCGAAGGCGGCTCTTTACAGGTCGCATTGTTTGGGCAACCATCAAGCGCCAAAGATCAATGGATCTGCAATCTGCCATTCGATCAAGTATTCAGCAGATATCCCAACACCTTACCGATGAATGAACGCATCAAAGCAAGCACAGCCAATATGCAGGTCAACCTGCTGGATAACCTTGCAGAGTGTATTGCTGATCGTGATCAGCCCAAGGAAGATTTTTCCCTGGACGAGGGCGAAGCTGAGAAGGCAAAGCCTTTAGAGAGCAAACGGCAAGCAACCTCCCAACAACTGCGCCGCTCCATCAAGACAGCCAGTCGTCTCGCCTCAGCCGCAAGCAACGCAAACAATCCTGGGCAACAGGCCAGCTGGCTCGCCTATGCAGCCGCCGCTTCCCTGCAGCTGCTGCCCCTGATCGAGGATCCCCAGAAACTCGCCAAAGATCGCTCCGCAGCGGCTAAACGACTGCGGCTCTCCTGCAAAGCAGCCAACCGCATAGCAAAAGCTGAAGCAGAGGCGGGCAATCATCAGCAACAAGCCAGCTGGCTGGCTGTTGCCGCAGCCGCATCCCTGCAGAGTCTGAACCTGAGCGAGGATCCCAAGGAAGCGGCAAAAATCAATTCCATCGCCCAGAAGAATCTTCGCCGAGCCAACAAAGCACTCAACCAAATCGCCAAGTCCAGCAGCAATTCAAACAACAACAGCTAAGGAATCTCTGGGCAATGGGATTTTGAGTAGCAGTTGAGCTGACGCAGGCCCGTTGGATTGCAATTTGACCTTGTCTGTCTTTCTACAAGGTCTCAAACGTTCTGTTTTGGCAGTTTGTTGTGGTTTTTGAGGCCTGATCAGTACCTCACGGTCGCACCATCCCCCCGTTTATGTCGCTGTAA
>DASCPR010000339.1:0-3303 GCA_036012625.1 Prochlorococcaceae cyanobacterium Fu_MAG_50 | reverse complement strand
CCTTGAGCAAGGACAAAGGCAGGAACCATGACTCCCAGGTCCCATAACTCAGCAGCCTTCCTCGACTGCCAAGTGCTCACGAGCCTTCGCGATGCATCCAGCTGATCCAGTCGGCTGAGATCTCCTTCGGGCAGACAGCCTCACATTCAAGGTTGTTGCTGCAGCTGCCAAAGCCTTCAGCCAGCATCCGCTCCTGCATGGCTTTGGCACGCAACTTCCGCTCCGGCTGGCCCTGGGGGAGCTGGCCCAGATGGGCAAGTTTCGCAGCTACAAACAGACTTGCCGAGGCATTGCGGCAGCTGGCCACACAGGCGGCACAGCCGATACAGGTGGCTGTTTCGAAGGCAGACTGTGCCTGCTGCTGACCAATCAGAGTTGCATTGCCATCGGCGGCCTGGCCGGTGTTCACCGAGCAATAGCCTCCGGCAGCCACCAGACGATCGAGGCCGGAGCGATCCACCGCTAAATCCTGAATGACCGAGAACGCCTTGGCCCGCCAAGGCTCAAGGGTCAGCGTGACCCCATCACTGAACTCCCGCAGATACAACTGACAGACCGTGGTGCCTCTGCAGGGGCCGTGGGCCTGTCCGTTCACCAGAAAGCCACAGCTGCCGCAGATGCCTTCACGGCAATCGTGCTCAAAGTTCACCGGCCGCTCACCAGCCTTGATCAACTGCTCATTGAGCTGATCAAGCACCTCCAGCAGGGAAAGATCCCTGGACACATCCTGCAAGGCATAGTCCTGGAAGGCACCTTGATCACAAGCGCCAAGCTGCCGCCAGATCCGCAGTGTGAGGGAAAGGGAGCGGCTCATCGATAGCTGCGGGTGCTGGGCTGAAGCGCCGTGAACGCAAGCTCTTCAACATGCCGGATCGGCTTGCCATCGTTGCCGTGCTCCCAGGCTGCGATATGAGCAAAGTGCTGATCGTCTCGGCGCGCTTCCCCATCCGGCGTCTGATGTTCCTCACGAAAATGGGCACCACAGGATTCCTCCCTCGCCAGTGCATCCAGCAACATCAATTTGGCCAGCGCAAAGAAATCATCAACTCTCAGAGCCTTCTCCAGCTCTGGGTTCGGCCCAACCCTTTCAGCCGATACACACACATCGGCTTCAAAGCGCTGCTGCAGCGTCTCCAGTTCAGCCAGACCGTCGCGCAGGCCTTGAGCATTTCGACTGATCCCGCAGCAATCGATCATCAGATGGCCGAGCTGACGATGAAAGCCATCCACAGGCTGAGATCCCTTGACCTTTAAAAGACGCTCAATGCGTTTGTTCACAGCAGCCAACGCTTCAAGGCAGGCGGGATGATCGCTAGGGATGCTCGGGGTTGGATTGCCGGCCAACCAGGCCGTGACCGTGGCTGGCGCAATGAAATAGCCATCAGCAAGGCCCTGCATCAGAGCACTGGCCCCGAGCCGATTAGCACCGTGTTCGGAGTAGTTGGCCTCGCCGAGGACGAACAGACCAGGTACAGAGCTCATCAGGTGGTAATCCACCCAGAGTCCACCCATGGTGTAGTGGGGTGCGGGATAAATCCGCATCGGCGTCGTGAACGGATCGTCTCCACTGATCCGTTCATACATCTGCAACAGGTTGCCGTAGCGAGCAGCGATGACGTCTTTCCCCTGACGTTCGATTGCATCCTGCAGATCCAGATAGACAGAACGATTCCCCGGGCCCACCCCCTGGCCGGCGTTGCAAAGCTCGCGTGCACGGCGGGAGGCCACATCCCTGGGAACCATGTTGCCGTAGGCGGGATATTGACGTTCGAGGAAGTAATCCCTCTCCTCCGCAGGGATCTCTGATGGCTGGCGATGATCCCCTACCGCCAGGGGCAACCAGACACGACCATCATTGCGGAGGCTTTCGCTCATCAACGTCAGCTTGCTCTGATAGGCATCGCCGCTGGGAATACAGGTGGGGTGGATCTGGGTAAAGCAGGGGTTGGCAAACAGGGCGCCCTTTCGATGGGCCTGCCAAATGGCACTGGCGTTGGATTTCAGCGCATTCGTGGACAGGAAATAAACGTTGCTGTAGCCACCGCTTGCCAGCAGCACCGCATCAGCAGTATGGGCTTCCAGTTCACCACTGAGCAGATCGCGGCAGACCACACCCCGAGCCACACCATCAACGATGATCAGATCGAGAAGATCACGCCGGGTGAGCAGCTCGATGCCACCGAGCTCCACCTGACGCATCAAGGCCTGATAGGCACCGTAAAGCAACTGCTGGCCAGTCTGCCCCCGGGCATAGAACGTACGGCTAACAAGGGAACCACCGAAGCTGCGGGTCGCCAGGGTGCCCCCATACTCCCGGGCAAAAGGAACACCCTGGGCCACACAGGTGTCGATGATCGAGGAACTGATCTCCGCCAGCCGATGACAACCGGCTTCACGGGCCCTGAAGTCCCCCCCCCGCAAGGTGTCAGCAAAAAGCCGGCTGACACTGTCACCATCAACGGCTACCGACCTGGCGGCGTTGATTCCCCCCTGGGCAGCTACCGAGTGAGCCCTGCGGGGACTGTCATGAAAGCTGAGCACCTTGACGCGGTAACCCTGCTCGGCAAGGGTTGCTGCTGCAGATGAACCGGCAAGGCCTGTGCCCACCACAAGCAATTGCAGGCTTTTTTTGCGCAGTGGACTGATCAATGGCAACGATTCACGCCTGCGCTGCCAGGCAGCCGCGATATCGCCGCCGGGAACACGGGGATCAGGGACACCGTTCATGGCTGAGGCGCGAGCAGCATCGGAGCGGCAATCAGCACAACCGCCATGGCAAAGCCTGCCGACACCACCAGCGCAAGCACCCTGCTGCTGCGTCTGATCAGCCCAGCATTGCCAGGATCCAGCAGGCCAAGGCTGCGGTGGGCCGCCTCACCTCCATGCAGCAGATGAACTCCCATCAACCCCGCCGCAGCGAGATAAACCACCAGGCTGAGGGGCTGGCCAAGCACCTCGCGCAAAGCGAGCAGCTCAGCCCCCGCCTCTGGGCGAGGCCAGCGCAGCTGACTCAGATGCATGAGCAGAAACACCAGGGTGAGCACACCGCCGATGGCCTGGCTGCGGGCGGCAAAGCTGCCCCATGGATCTGAACGACGACTCCTCAGCATCGCAACATTGCCATTGCGGCGACTGACGATCCGCTTGAGCAACGTCAAGATGACGTGAATCACAACCACCAACAACAACCCCCACTCCGCCAGGGGCAGCCAGGGTGCAGCGTGAATCTGGGTGGCATAAACCTCAAAATTCGCAGGTGCAACCACCGCCAGCAGGACACCCCCCAGGTGAAGGATCAAAAAG
>DASCPR010000338.1:0-11543 GCA_036012625.1 Prochlorococcaceae cyanobacterium Fu_MAG_50 | reverse complement strand
GCCTGTGGATCCTGGCCGTTCAGCTTCACGGCTGTGCGGGCTGAACGCAAGGCTTGCTCTGGTTGATTGCATAACAACTGCAGCCAGGACAGGCAGGTAAAACCCGCCGCTTGCTGAGGCATTGCTGCTGTGATCGCCTCGAAATCACCAATCACCTCACTGGCCTCAGCCCCGGATCGATAGCGCTCCATGGCTTGATCGAACAGGTCTGTGTTGGCTGCTGTCATCTAATCAAGGGCCGAGGCGTCATCCTTTTCAGGATCCCATGGCGCAGCAAGGGCTTGGCTGCAGATCTGGCCTTGCCTTCAGATCGGCAGGATCAGCTCCGCCCCTGGCCGCCCGTCATGGAGGCTTGAAAACTTGAAGCCCCCTTCGAGCAAGGCGTCGCTGAAGTCGAGCTGAACCCCACTGATGTGGAGAAGGCAATGGGGATCGATCACCAGCTGCAGAGGCGCCCCGGAGGCCATGCTGACCGCAAGGATTCGATCCGATTCAGCCGCAGAGTCTTTAGGGACAAAATCAATGTTGTAGCTGATGCGCTTGCAGCCACCGGATCGGAGCGAAATCCTCACCAGTTTTTCCTCGCTCTCCTGGCTGAGCAGAGACTCGAGCTGTGCCATCGCGGCCTTGGTGATCCGCATCCCCTGCTGCTCAGTGGCGGTTTCAGCGGTCAATGATTCAGACACTCCTGTCATGGCAGGGTTAAAGGCCTTCACTGACTCTATTGGGTGTTCTGCTGCATTGTTGTGCGGCGAGGATGTTTCGCGGCAAGGATGTTTTGCTGCGGCGATGTCCTGCTGCGGTGATGTGCTGCGGTGGTGTCTGAAGCGGTTGGGAAGCGTTGATTCATAGAGTCTCTGTACTTCGTCAGGAACCGGGTGCGGGTTGCGATCGTGGGCGCTGGGCTGGCCGGACTAACGGCGGCAGTGGATCTTGTCGATGCCGGCCACGAGGTTGATCTCTATGAAGCCCGACCCTTCATGGGCGGCAAGCTGGCCAGCTGGGTCGATGCAGATGGCAACCACATTGAGATGGGCTTGCATGTGTTCTTCTTCAATTACGCCAACCTGTTCGCCTTGATGCGCAAGGTCGGTGCCCTCGAGAATCTCCTGCCAAAGGACCACACGCACCTGTTTGTCAATCAAGGCGGCGATGTGCGATCCCTGGATTTTCGTTTTGCCCTTGGCGCCCCGTTCAACGGTCTCAAGGCCTTCTTCACCACACCTCAGCTCAACTGGATCGACAAGTTGCGCAATGCCATGGCCCTGGGGACCAGTCCGATCGTGCGGGGCTTGGTGGATTACCCAGGCGCCATGGACACGATCAGGGCCCTCGACGCCGTGAGTTTTCAGACCTGGTTTCTGCGCCATGGCGGCAGCCTGCAGAGCATTCAGCGGATGTGGAATCCGATCGCCTATGCCCTTGGCTTCCTTGATTGTGAGGCGATCTCCGCCCGATGCATGCTCACCATCTTCATGATGTTCGCCGCCAGAACGGAAGCGTCGAAGCTGAATCTGCTCAAGGGTTCGCCGCACCGTTGGTTGACCGGTCCGATCGTTGACTACATCAAGGCCAGAGGTGGCCGCCTGCATCTCAACCACAGGGTCAAGCAGGTGTTGTTTGACCCTGCAGAAGAACCCCTGGTCACGGGCTTGCAGCTGGGAACCCCTGATGGTGAACGCACTGTTCAGGCGGATCATTATCTGGCGGCCTGTGATGTGCCCGGGATTCAGCGGTTGTTGCCAAAGGACTGGCGGCGCTTTCCCCAGTTCGCAGCGATCGACAGACTTGAGGCTGTTCCAGTCGCAACGGTTCAGCTTCGCTATGACGGCTGGGTGACGGAACTGGGGGATGATCCGGCCAATCAGGCAGCCCGACAGGACCTCAGCCAGGCTTCTGGTCTCAATAATCTGCTTTACACCGCTGATGCAGACTTCAGTTGTTTTGCTGACCTTGCCCTGGCCAGCCCTGAGGATTACCGCCGCCAGGATTTAGGATCACTGCTCCAGTGTGTCCTCACCCCTGGCGATCCCTGGATACCGGCAGCGGTTGAGAGGATCGTCGAGCACACCGATGCTCAGGTGCGTGAGTTGTTCCCATCGTCACGATCCCTGAATCTGGTCTGGGGCAATGTCGTCAAACTGGCGCAATCTCTTTATCGCGAAGCCCCCGGCATGGAGCGTTTCCGTCCTGATCAGAGCACGCCGGTGGGCAACTTCTTTCTGGCAGGTAGCTACACCAAGCAGGACTACATCGATTCCATGGAGGGAGCCACGATGAGTGGCCATTTGGCAGCGGCGGAGATCCTTCGACAATCGGCAGCTCAGGCCCCTGACGCAGCGGTTGCCTGATCATGGGACGTTGGCTTGAGCACACTGTCACCACCGAGGTGAAGGCCCCTGTTGATCAGGTCTGGGCTGTCTGGAGTGATCTGGAGGCGATGCCCTACTGGATGCGTTGGATTGAATCGGTGAAAACCACGGACGATCCTGAGCTCACGGATTGGACCCTTGCGGCCCAGGGATTTCGTTTCAACTGGAAGGCCAGGATCACCCAGCGGGTTGAGGCTCAGCAACTGCACTGGGAATCCGTGGGTGGTCTGCCCACCAAAGGAGCTGTTCGCTTTTATCCCGAAGATGACGCGCTGACGGTTGTGAAGCTCACCGTCAGCTATGAATTACCGAAGGTCTTGGCACCCTTGATGGAACCGAGCATCCTGGGAGGGATGGTCACGAAAGAGCTTCAGATCAACCTTGACAGATTTCGCGATCTTGTGCAGAAACCCTGAGCACCCTGTTCAGGCATCCTGGCTGGGGGGAAATCCATGTTCTCGCCTGCAGATCAGATGGAGGTCGCCATTTTGTTCTGCCAGCGCAGTGATCGTTCTGATGCTGGCCTTGGTGGGCTGCGGCAGTGAGCCTGAGCAAGCCTCTCCCACTGCTCCAGTTGCTCCGCTCACTGCTCAAACAAGGAAGCCAACAGTGGCGCCAGGTGGTGCTGATTCAGGGGCTGAACAACAGCCTGAGCAGCCGCTGCCGCCATCGGCAGCAAGTTCTCTCACGCCTCTGCCAACGGTGAGTCAGGTTCAGGCTGCCGTTGTCGACGGGCGCCCAGATCCCTTTCAAGCCTTGAACAACACGTCGGTTTCGCCGGGGCCTTCCGAGCAGGCTGTCTCCGCAGATCCATCCACACGCGATGGGGTCAGCCTCAGGGGTGTGCTCGCGGTTGGCGGTCTTGCGCAGGCTCTGGTGCAAACGTCTGCAGGATCAGGTGCCGTTTGTGTCGGCCCCGGAGGGCTCTGTCCGGGAGACACTGGCCCTGATCAGCTCCTGCCAGCGGGTTGGGCAGTGGTGGCCATTGATTTGAAAAGTGGCTGCCTCACCGTCTCGAATGCAGGTCAGGCTCAACCACCCCTTTGCTTGATCTGATTGGACAGAGTCAGGCATCGCCTGAAAAGCTTTGTTATCGAGCTTGTTTCAGAGTAATCTTGTGCCTTTTTTGTGGTTTGTTTGTTTGAGGCGGATCGGGCAATCAAGGCCTTTGGCGCTGGATTCTATGCCTTTTTTGATTCTGCTGATGATAAAGGGATCGTTCATCTTAGAAGAGGATGACTGTAGCTTTTTCAGAAAGTTCTGGATGTAGGCATCAGCTCTTTTGGTTGAAATTAAGTCATCTTTGATCAGTTTGCATAAAACACTGGTCTGGCCCTTGGCGTAGCCAAAGGCATACCCTGAGGTGTAAATGGCCTTCTCTTTACTCGTCGGCTGCCTCCCCTTTGTGTCGCTGTTGCCAACGGCCTGAACGGAGCAGGAGGACAGCAGGATTGCGAGCAGTAGCAATCTCTTCACACGAAGGGCTACAGAGGATTGCTCCATGCTAGTGGGGTTGAGTTTGGATCATTCGCTTTCGTTGGTTGTTGTGCGTTGCTGTTGTGGTGCGGCTGCAGTTGTTGCGGCAGCTTTTGTCAGCGATGAGCGTTTATGGATCTTTGGCTGCTGCTGTTGAAAGGCGCCAAAAGTAATCCTAGAGTCGCTGTTGATTCGACTGGCCGATGTTCACAAGGCGCCGCCTTGCCTCTGAGCTCTTGGGTATGGCTGTTTTTATTTTATTGTGGGTTGCCTTTAGTTATCTTCTGCCTTTTTTGATATCTAATCAGGAGTGGTCCAGGCTTTTGGCATTTATTGCCGCCTGGCTTGTTAGCTGGTGGATAGACAAGAACTGGATGAGCAGAAGATCCTGATCCATGCTTGCGCCATGGCTGATTCATGTTGATGGCTGCACAGGATTCCTGGCTCAGTTGTTAGTTCTGATCAGAAATCACCGCTTCGATGCAGGCTTTGACCAGTCCATCAAGATCGTGGGGCTGGGCCTGACGATCCATGCGTCCAAAGTGCTTTTTGCAGCTTTGCGTTGTCTGCGGACCAATAGAGATCAGTTTGATCTTTTCGAGATGTTGCATCCAGCTGGGTCCAAATCGGCGCTGCAGAAGTAAGGCGGTGTGGGCTGCGGTTTTGCCGCTGCTGAAGGTGATGGCACTGATCTCACCATTGGCAATGGCAATGGCTGTGGGATCTGGGATTTGCTCAGGGCAGCTGGATTCATAGGCAGCTACTTCCACGACCCGAGCACCGGCTTGGCCAAAGGCATCGGCCAGAACGGTGCGGCCGCCGCTCTGGACTCTTGGCAGCAGCATCCTGAGGCCATAACCGGAGACCGGGAAATGCTCGATCAGGCTGTCGGCGACGAAATCTGGCGGAACAAAATCCGCGCTGGCTCCAAGGTGTTCAAGCTGTTGTGCCGTTTTTCGACCCACCGCTGCCACTTTCAGTCCAGGGGGACGGCTGGCGAGGGATTGGCCTTGCAGCTGAAGTCTGGCCTCAACGGAAATCACTCCATTGGCACTGGAAAACACAAGCCAGTGGAAGTTCTCCAGGTCTGCGAGGGCCTCATCAAGGGGATTCCATCGATCTGGTGGACCGATCACCAGAGCTGGTAAATCGAGCACCTTTGCACCCTGTTCCTGCAGAAGGCGACGTGCTTCGCCGAGCTGCTCCTGGGCACGGGTCACAACAATTGAGCAGCCTTCCATTGTTGCCAGGCAATCGTTGCTCATCCTTCGCCATCATCGAGTTTGATCATGCCCTCAAGCTGACGCCGCAACGCTTGAGCATCGTCGCGTCGGCCCTGATCATGCAGGAGCTTGAGGGCCTGCCGAAATCCGCTTCGAGCCCCCGGGATATCACCACCAACAAACCTGGCCACCGCATCATTCTGGTGGGTCTCGGCATGTTGGGGATTGAGTCGCTTGGCCTGCCCATAGGCCAGAAGTGCTGCTTCAAGATCGCCGCGCCGGCGTTGCATCAGCCCGAGGTTGTACCAGCCGAGCGCCACTTCCGGTGCCGCCTGGGTGGCGGTGGCGGTGAGCGCCATGGCTTCGTCCAGGCTCCCCTGCTTCATCAACAAGGCGGCAAGGTTGAGTCTGGCCCCGAGGCTGATTCGTGGTTCCAAAGGCAGATCCAGGGCCTCGCGGTAGGCCTGTTCGGCAGCCTTGTGGTCGTCAGGGGCGAGGGCGATGCCGAGATGGAGCAGCAGTTCATAGCGTTCACAGCCTGAACTGCCTGAGCTGTTCAGGCAGTTGATTCCTTCTCTCAGCAGGTTCAGGCCTCGTTCACGATTGCCCGCTGCCACTTCAAGGGCACCGAGCTTGGCGCAGGCATAGGGATCGCCGGGACACTCCTCCAGCCATGATTCCATCGCTGCCCGCAGCCGCTCGCCCTTGTCGCTGCCTTGCAGGAGCTCAGGTCTGTAGCCGTCGTGAAGCAGCGCCGGTTCCCTGCAATCGGCGACGCGCCAGTGAGGCTCTGCGTCCATCAGGGCGCGAACGCTGTCGTCGATCATCGAATGGTAGGGCCGGCTCCAGTGAATGCCCGGATGGCGCCGGAAAAGGCGGCTCACGCTGGAGTAGGGGGACATGGCCGCGCCCAGCTCGTAGCGCAGCAGGTTCACAACCAGAACATCCGGCTGGGCCATCAGCGCACGCAGGCTGGGAATCGCTTCGGGGCGGAGCTGTTCATCCGCATCCAGGGTCAGCACCCAGTCGCCTTTGACAAAGCCCAGGGCTGCATTGCGTGCTGGGGCGAAATCTCCGCTCCAGCTCAGATGCTCCACCCTGGCGCCAGCGGCTTCGGCGATGGCCACCGTTGCATCCGTTGACCCCGTGTCAACCACAACCATTTCATCGACAAGTCTCTTGACTGAACTCAGACAGGCCTCAAGGCGTGCTTCTTCATTGCGCACGATCATCGAGAGGCTGAGCATGGATGGGGGACTGGCTTGGCCGAGGCTAGGGGTTATCTGTCGATGCAAGCAGACTTTGTAGGCAGAGATTCTGTGAGCATCCAGGCATGGAACCCAGTCCTGCCTGCATCTGAATGGCCTGAATAAAAGTCCATCAAGGTTGAGAGGGGCCAATGAATGAGATCGGCCAAGTGATCGGAAGGGCCGGTTTCATCTTGTTCAGGGCTCTTGGGGGCGATGCTCAACAGCTGCAATGAATTTGCTCAGTTGATGACGCCTGAACCCGTGTCGATTCGGTTTGGGTTTAAAGCCACTCAATCACGATGCATGATGTTGTTGGAGTGCTCTGACACTCCACAATTTTGTTTGTGAAAACAACGGTTTTGTGAGCAGTCAAGTGATCTCAAGGTATCTAGATCAACCATTGATATTGATTGGATCACCAGCTCGATCCAGTCCTCAATCCTCTTTGGCAAGACTTGCTCTTCAATTCCATTGTGGCCTGGGCCGGCCCAGGAGCTTAAAGGTTGATGCGGGCCAGCAAAGACAATTCTAATTAGGTATTGATTCGGTTTGCAGGGATCGTGGCTGGTGAGTCTGTCGCTGAGAAATTAGCTGTAAATCGATGTAAGTCTTCTGCTTGGCCGGCATCGCAACTTGCTTTAAGCAGGGCGAGAGCTTTGTGTGCAGGAAGAGAGCTCGGTTTATCGATTGGCGGTATGGTCGATATGGTTTTTGGTGATGGTCTGAGAGAAGAAGTTCGGCTTCTCTTGGTTGTTTAGTGGTCGTAGTTTCTGAGTGGTATTCCAGTGCGTTCGTAATAGAGTTTTGCTGCTCTGATCACATAGGCTTCAGGTTTGCCCAGGGAAGTGCACCACGTTGAGTTCACGGCTTCCGACCAACGCAGTGCCTTGTTAAGCAGCTCAGGTGGCATCAGTTGATGGTTCCTTTCGAAATAAGTGATCCATTGCTCATTTGTGACTGGTTTCATTGTTCGTCCTCCGTTTATCTCTGGGCGCATTCTTTTTCTCCAGCAAGCTTGGTTCGATAGCAGTGTAGCTCATGCTTGGGAATTGTTGTTGCTTATCAGTGCGTGGTTGTTGTTCTCTTCTTGTGTCCAGCACCCTTGCGATGCTTGGGTTTTAAATGCAAGGCAGTGTCCTTGTCTTCCCTTGCTGGAGCGGTGAGTCGATCTTCCCCGCCCTGAGGAGCAGGGTTGGGGCCGTTGGAGATGGGGGAATGGGTTCTGTCGCATAAATTCAAATTGCCTTTGGCTGTTTGGCGCGAGTTTGGTTTGCGGTTTAAGGGCCTTATTTCTGCTGCTTGGCTGATGCTCTTGCGTTGAATTGATGGTGAGAAGGATGTGGATTCGCTGGATATTGATTGTGCCTGTTATCGCTTTCTAAGCATTGTTGTTCGGCTGGATTGACTCTGCATCAGGGCTGCATTGAGGCCCTTGAGATTCGGACTCTGCTGCCATTTTCGTTGTTTGTGAGTGCTGGCATCCTTGTCTTGACTGACATCTTGAACCTCAAGCCCTCAGTCGGTGAACTCCTCAGCCGCTGGCTTGCTCATGGCTGGGATCTCTTTGCTCTCAAGCATTAGCTCCATGACCTGTCGCTGCGCTTCGCCGGTTTGCGCAGGGCTGAAGGCCGCAGGAATCTCGGGTTCAAGCAGATTCAGCAGCTCTCTCCAGAGATAAGGGCTGCCATAGATCACCAACCCTGCCAGGCGTTGTTGTTGCTGAAGCTGTTGCAAGGCAGCGGCCCAGGGCTCATCGCGATCGCGATTGCCGCTGAAGGGATTGCCGCGCACGAAAAGTTGCAGCAGCACGGGTCCCTTTCTGAATCTGTCCAGTGCCAGCGGTTGCTGTTTGTGGTTTTGCCAGGGGGAGATGCCGAGGTTGTGACAGACAATCGGTTCGAACTGCCGCGCAGCTGGCAGCGTCAGAGCCGCTGATCTGCTGGTCAGGATTGGGCTGGGCAGCACAAGATCTGTCCTGACCAGATTGACGCCGCCCCCCTTGGCAGAGATGCCATGGGGGTGTCGCAGTTGCAGGCTGGAGCTCACCAGCTCCTGCATCAGTGAAATATCCTCAGCCCGCTCCAATGATTCGAGTTGGCGTTGCTCCTGGTCTTGAGGCGAGGCCTGACTGAGCTTGTTGAAGGCCTGCTGCCGCCGTTGCAGTGAGCTTGTCAGCTTTGCGATCGGGATGTGTCCCGATGCAAGCGCTGCGCAGATTGCCTCAATCGCGGCATCGGCGTCGGCTGGCATCAGGATCAGGTCAGCACCAGCCGCGAAGGCCTGAACGGCTGCCTCGGCAGGGCCGTAGCGCCTGGTGATCGCTTCCATGACCAGGGCATCAGTCACCACAAGCCCCTGGAAGCCCAGTTGATCCCGCAGCAGTTGGTTGAGCACCACGGCTGAGAGTGTTGCCGGATGGTCTGGATCGAGAGCCTTCAGCAGCAGATGGGCGGTCATCACGCTTTCGATGCCTGCCTTGATTAGCGCTTGGAAAGGTGGCAGTTCCAGATGTTCAAGACGTTCGCGGCTGTGATTGAGAACAGGCAGCTCCAGATGGGAATCCACGGTTGTATCGCCATGGCCGGGGAAATGTTTGGCGCAGCCGAGAACCCCAGCCGCCGCCAGGCCTCGATGGAAAGCGCAGGCCAGTGCGCTCACGGTTGCTGGATCCTCTCCCCAGGCCCGCACATTGATCACGGGATTGCTGGGGTTGTTGTTTACATCACAGACAGGCGCGAGCACCCAGTTCAATCCACAGGCGAGGGCCTGATCTCCAGTGCAGTGTCCATAGCGCTCGGCCAGGGCGATCGCCCGCTCGGGTTGCTCCTGGTAGAGCAGCCCCAGAGCCATTGGGGGCACGAGCCAGGTGCCACCTTCGAAGCGTTGGCCCATGCCCTCTTCAACGTCAGCGCAAAGCAGCAGAGGCTGCGTTGCCCAGCGTTGCAGGGTCTGGCAACGCTGGAAGATCTCCGTGCAGCTTCCCCCCAGCAGGATCACACCGCCAATGCCTTCTCCGAGCAGGCGCTGCAGTTCGCTGTTGCTCAGTTCCCATTGCGGATAACGCCGTTGGCGATCTGAGGCATAGCCACTGGCTCGCACCACGATCAGCTGAGCCACCTGACGGCGCAGAGACTCTGTTGCCATCCCACTCATGGGTCTGAACTGGAGCTGGATTGAGCTTTTGATTCAGCTGCGTTTTCAGTTGCGGTTTCAACTGCGCAATCATCAACTGCGCAAGCAGCCTCGGCTGCTGCGCTGTCATGGCGTTCCTCCTCAAGTTGGCCAAGCAGATTCAGCACGGATGTGCCCCGTTCAAGGCCGCGATCCAGTTGAAACACCACCTCGGGTGCTCGCCGCATCTGCAACCTGCGGCCAAGCTCTCCGCGCAGAAAACCACTGGCAGCTTTCAATCCTTCCAGCACCTCGGCACGATCAGCCTCCTCCCCGAAGATGCTCACGAAGATCTTGCAGTGCTGCAGATCGCCGGAAACTTCCACCTCCGTAATGCTGACCATGCCCTGATGAATGCGTTCATCTCGGACTTCGTTGATCAGGAGTTCACTGGTTTCGCGACGGATCAATGCCGCGACCCGAGCCACTCGTCGCCCCTGTGCCATGGATAATTCTAAGGCGGAGTGCTCACCATGGCACGCAGGATCAGACTCAGGCTGATGAATCCACTGATCAGTGCACCGATCAGGGCCACGGCTGTGATCGGATTGCTGCGTCGCCTGGCCATGGGCTCAGCGAAGGAATTCAACACCCCGAGCATCAAGGCGATCAGGAGGCGGGGATAGCGGCTCAGATTGAGCAGAAATTCCTTCATGAACGGTTGTTGAAAGCGGCTTGCCGGGTTTTGAGCTTAGGGAACAAGTCAGGAGGATTTCACCAGACTGAGAAGATCTCCACATCCGCAGCATGTTCAGTGAGCATGTTCAGTGGCCGTTCGATCTATCTGGCAAGGGCCTTGTGAGCTTGGCGGCAAGAGTGAATCTTGCTGAGAGCAGTGTTTGATCCTGGTTTCTCAAGGCTTGTGAATAAGGATGAGACTATTAATCTCTGCTGTTTGATCTTAGCTGTGGATGAAGATGCTCCGCTGACTTAAATAGGAGCAAGGATTGTTTGATCAGATCAAGCGCACTTCAGGCTGATGATGATCTGATGCAATCAAGGTTAGTGTTCATCCTGGAGATGATCTTTGACCTGTTGAATCCTGACTAAGTTTGAGAAGGCAAGTGCAGGGTCTGGATTTGTATTGCAATCATCGATTGCAGGGGGTTGTTGTTGGTTCCCTGCGGCAAGTGCGCTCGGATCAACTGGGCCGCTCAATCTGTTCCCTTGG
Organism: Prochlorococcaceae cyanobacterium Fu_MAG_50; assembly: GCA_036012625.1. Lineage (GTDB taxonomy): Bacteria > Cyanobacteriota > Cyanobacteriia > PCC-6307 > Cyanobiaceae > DASCPR01. The sequence goes on along the minus strand of DASCPR010000338.1, from coordinate 880 downwards.
CACGAGCGCCTGAGGCAAGGCGTGGCCTTCAAGGCTGGTGAATTCGTGCTCTGCGGATCTGCTGCTGCTCTGCAGGCCTTTAGGCCTTTGGACATGGGGGTTTCAAAGGGTCTGTCTGGGGTTTCTGCGATCCCTTGAATCTGCTGGCTACTCTGCGGATCGGCTGGTGGCTCAGAGCATGTTGGAACTGCATCAATTCCGTCATTCGGCCTTCTGCCTCAAGGTGCGGATGGTGCTTGAGATCAAGGGCCTGTCTTATCAGCAGATTGAGGTGACTCCGGGCCTTGGTCAGCTTGCCGTTTTCCGCCTTTCCGGCCAGCGGCAGGTTCCTGTGCTTGTGGAAGGCGACAACGTCGTTGCCGATTCCAGTGTCATCGCTCGATATCTCGAGAGCCGCCAACCTGATCCTGCCTTGATTCCCGCGGATCCCAAGCGGGCTGCTCAGGCCCATCTGATTGAAGACTGGGCCGACACAACCCTGGCCCGTGTCGCCCGCATCTGTCTTGTACAGGCCGCCACCATTGATCCAGGCCTGCTGATGTCCCTGCTGCCTGGGGATCTTCCCGAACCTGTCCGCCAGGCGATGGGTGTGGTTCCCGGTGGATTGCTGAATGGGCTGACTGACTTCCTCAGCCAGGGGGAGCGGGCGGAACTGCTCAGCAGCCTGGAGCAGATCGCTCAGCTGTTGGAGAACAATGAATGGCTTGTGGGTGATGCCATCTCCCTGGCGGATCTGGCTGTGGTCGCTCAGCTTTCACTGCTGCGGTTCCCTCCATCCGCCGGGCCTGAACTGGCTGGCAAGGGCGTGCCTGGGCTGAGTGATCACCCCCGCCTGCAGCCTTTGTTCCAGTGGTGCGAGCAGCTCGACCTCAGCCTTTTC
>DASCPR010000337.1:0-7242 GCA_036012625.1 Prochlorococcaceae cyanobacterium Fu_MAG_50 | reverse complement strand
ATAAGAAAGTTGAGCTGCGGAAGAGATCTAGGGTTCCGGTCCTTCGGGACGACTGGTCCAAGAGATTTCAGCCGGCTCTGCCGGCGCACGGAGGGATAAAAGCCCGGGAGACCGCCCCCCAAACCCACTCCCTCATTTCATGGCATCGTCTACGGATTCCTCCGGGGCATTCCAGCGTTCGCACCCCAGCGAAGGCATGGAGGCTCTGGAGAAGGAACGCAAACTTCCCCTCACCGGTTGGCAACAGGAAGTCGATCAGGCCAAGCGCTTCGGCCTCGAGGCGGCCGCCAGCATCGTCGATCGCAACATCTCTACCTTTTCCCGGGGTGAATTGCCGCACTTCGCCGGCATCAATACTTTTATGAAGGCGCCCTACCTGGAGGATGTGAACCAGGTGGGGAATTTCGACGTGGCCATTGTGGGCGTTCCCCATGACTGTGGCACTACTTATCGCCCCGGCACCCGATTCGGGCCCCAGGGCATCCGTCGAATCTCCGCCCTTTACACCACTTACAACTACGAGATGGGAGTGGATCTGCGGGAGCAAATCACTCTCTGCGACGTGGGCGACATCTTCACCATTCCCGCCAACAACGAGAAGAGCTTCGATCAAATCTCCAAAGGCATCGCCCACGTTTTCTCCAGTGGCGCCTTCCCGATCATTCTCGGTGGCGATCACTCGATCGGTTTTCCCACAGTGCGCGGGGTCTGCCGCCATCTCGGCGACAAAAAAGTTGGAATCATCCACTTCGACCGCCACGTCGACACCCAGGAGATCGACCTGGACGAGCGGATGCACACCTGTCCGTGGTTCCACGCTACCAATATGGCCAACGCTCCGGCCGTCAACCTGGTGCAGCTCGGCATCGGTGGTTGGCAAGTGCCCCGGGAAGGGGTGAAGGTGTGCCGCGAGCGCGGCACCAACGTGCTTACGGTCACGGATATCACCGAGATGGGACTGGAAGCAGCGGCTCAGTACGCCATCGAACGCGCCACCGATGGCACCGACTGCGTCTACATCTCCTTCGACATCGACTGCATAGATGCGGGGTTTGTGCCAGGCACCGGCTGGCCGGAACCTGGTGGACTGATGCCCCGCGAAGCGCTGAAGCTGCTCGAGCTGATCGTGCGCAACGTTCCCGTCTGCGGTCTGGAAATTGTTGAGGTCTCGCCTCCTTACGACATCAGTGACATGACCTCGCTGATGGCCACCCGGGTGATCTGCGACACCATGGCTCACCTCGTTGTCAGTGGCCAGTTACCCCGCAAGGGCAATCCAGCCTGGATTAGCGACGACTGCAACATGAACGTCGACCAGAAGTGGAGATAAGCGATGCACGAAGTCGACATGACCAAGTGCTTGTTGATCTCCCTAAATGAATGGCGCGATCGTCGCGAGGACACCTCAGCGATGGTCCAGACCGTTCACCTCGACGTGGGGCGTTTCACCTGCGTCGAACCGGATCAGCTGGTCACTACTTACAACGCTGCAGTCCAGGGCAGCTGGCTGGCTGGATCCCGGCTCACGATCAAGGAGATCCCCTTCATTGGCCGCTGTCTGAGCTGCTACGGCACCTACGACCCCGTGCCAGAGAACGCCTACCGCTCACCCTGCTGCGATCACCCGCTTGACGAAATCGTTAGCGGCAGGGAATTACGCATCCGCAGCATCAATTACCGCAGCGACTCCGGAGCTGCCCTTCAGTCAGTCCCAATCCAGCGCCAGCGCTGAAACCGATACCCCCCTTCCCGCCATGCACATGCCCCTCGAGGATACCCTCGGCCTCAATCTGCTCGCCGCCAACACCCATCAGGCGGAGCACAACAACGAGCATTTCCAGAGCTGGAACCTGATCTGCTTCAACCTGATGAGCAGCCCCGGTGCCGGCAAGACAGCACTGCTGGAGCGTTCACTCCCCTCCCTGGCCCGCGAGCTGAACTTGGCGGTGCTGGAAGGTGACATGACCACCCAGCTGGACGCCGAGCGCCTGGAAGCGGTCGGCATTCCCGTCGTTCCGATCACCACCGGTCGGGCCTGCCATCTGGATGCGGCGATGGTTAGCGGTGGCCTCAAGCTACTGCAACAACGGCTCGACCCCGCCGCTCTCGATCTGCTGCTGGTGGAGAACGTGGGCAATCTCGTCTGCCCTGCTGAATTCGACGTTGGCGAACACCACAAGGTGGCACTGCTCAGCGTCACCGAGGGCGACGACAAGCCGCTCAAGTACCCGCTGATGTTCCGCAACGCGGATGTGGTGCTGATCACCAAGGTTGATCTCCTCCCGCATCTGCCGGTGGATCTCGACGCAATCCGCAGCAACATCCTCAGCATCAATCCCGACGCCACCGTGATCGAGGTGTCCGCCCTCAACGGCGAGGGCCTCGAGGCCTGGCACCGCTGGGTGCGTCAGGCTCTGGCCCAGCGCAAAAGCCCGACCCCTGCTCTTGCCACCGGCTGAGCCCGGCCCTCGCAACCAGGACTTATTGCATTCACCCACTACGCCAATGCCATGACCAAACAACTGCGCAACCTTGTCTTCGCCGGCCTTGCCATCGTGCTGGCCGTTGCCTGCTCCAAGCCCAGCACCCCGACAGTGGGTGGCACCCCGATCGTTCTCGGCTACAGCAATTGGGCGGGATGGTGGCCCTGGGCCATCGCCGTTGAGGAAAAGCTGTTCGAGAAGAACGGCGTGAACGTCGAGATGAAGTGGTTCGACGGCTACGTGCAGTCGATGGAAACCTTCGCCGCCGGCAAGATCGACGGCAACTCCCAGACTCTGAACGACACCATCTCCTTCCTGCCGGGTGAGAACGGTGGTGAAGTGGTGGTTCTAGTGAACGACAATTCCGCCGGCAATGACCAGATCATTGCCGATGCCTCAATCGATTCGATCGCCGATCTCAAGGGCAAAACCGTCGCCGTGGAGGAAGGGGTCGTCGATGACTATCTCCTCAGCCTTGCTCTCGAAGACGTGGGCCTCAGCCGCGATGACGTGCTGATCAAAGGCATGCCCACCGACCAGGCCGCCATAGCCTTCGCCGCGGGCCAGGTGGATGCGGTCGGTGCCTTCCCCCCCTTCACCGGCACAGCGATGAAACGTGAGGGCGCCCGGGTGATCGCTAGCTCCAAGGAGTATCCCGGTGCGATTCCTGACCTGCTCACCGTCAGCGGCGACCTGATCAAGGAGCGACCCGACGACGTGCAGAAGATCGTGAAGACCTGGTGGGATGTTCGGGAGTTCATGGAAAAGAACCCTGAAAAATCCGAGGCGATTATGGCCAAGCGCGCCGGCATTCCCACAGAGGAATACGCGCAGTACAAGGACGGCACGCGCTTCTTAACGCTCGATCAGAACCTGGAGGCCTTCAGTAATGGCCAAGGCATGCAATTCATGCCTTATGCCGCCGAATCGATGGCCGATTTCATGGTCTCCGTCGGCTTCATTCCTGAAAAGCCAGACATGAACAAGTTGTTCGACGCCAGCTTCATCAAGTCGATCGCCGCCTCCTGATGACAGTCACGGCCGCTCCTGCCAGCCAAGAGAGATGCTCCGGGCTTTTTCCCCTTTTCACCCTGGGGGCCATGCCCTCCAGGGCAGTGCGGGGCCGCCTGCAGGTGGCATCACTTCTGGTGCCACTTCTGATCTGGACCGCCGTTGCCTCCTTTGGGCTGGTTGATGAGAAGTTCCTCCCCTCTCCACAGACGGTGTTCCGCTCGCTGGCCTCCATGGCCGAGAGCGGAATCCTTTTCCAAGACATTGTGGCCAGCACCGGCCGCGTGTTTGGAGGGTTTCTTCTGGCCACACTTCTGGCGGTACCCATCGGCATCTGCATGGGGGTCTACCCAGCGATCTGCGCCTTGTGCGAGCCGCTGATCGCCATGCTGCGCTACATGCCAGCAGCGGCCTTCATCCCTCTGCTGATCATCTACCTGGGCATCGGCGAGGAACCGAAGATCGCGCTGATTTTTCTTGGCACGATCTACTTCAACATCCTGATGGTGATGGATGCGGTGAAATTCGTTCCCAAGGAACTGATCGAAACCACGCTCACCCTGGGCGGTCGGAGCCGTCAGGTGTTGGTGCAGGTCGTGGCGCGTTACAGCCTCCCCAGCATCATCGACACCTTGCGGATCAACATCGCCACTTCCTGGAATCTGGTGGTGGTAGCGGAACTGGTGGCCGCTGAAGTCGGACTCGGCAAGCGCATCCAGCTGGCCCAGCGCTTCTTCCGCACCGATCAGATCTTCGCTGAATTGATCGTGCTCGGTCTGATCGGCTTCGCCATCGACATGGGATTCCGGCTGCTGCTGCGGCTCAGCTGCAAGTGGGCGGTTTGAGCCATGGAACTGATCGTCAGCAACCTCAGCAAACGCTTCGGCGAGAAGTTGATTCTCGATCGGTTGTCGTTGTCCATTGAATCCGGGGAGTTCATTTCTCTGGTGGGGAGTTCCGGCTCCGGCAAAAGCACGATCTTGCGCCTAATCGCCGGGCTCGAACACCCCAGCAGCGGCAGCATCAGCGTCGACGGAACACCGGTGAGCGGCCCCGGTCCGGATCGGGGCATGGTGTTTCAGAAGTACAGCCTCTACCCGTGGCTGAACGCCGCCGCGAACGTGGCCTTCGGCATGCGGCTGCAGCGGATGAAGCCCACGGAGATCCGCGAACGCACGGCCTACTTCCTTGAAGTGGTGGGCCTCAGCGAGGCCGCCAATAAACTGCCTCGCGAACTGTCCGGCGGGATGCAGCAACGGGTGGCCATCGCCCGCGCCCTGGCTACCAATCCCAGCATCCTGTTGCTGGACGAGCCCTTCGGTGCCCTTGACCTGCAGATCCGCGAATCGATGCAGGACTTTCTGCACAAGTTGTGGCAACGCACCGGTCTCACCGTTTTGCTGATCACCCATGACGTTGAGGAAGCGCTGGTGCTGGCCCAGCGGGTGCATGTTCTGGCGCCTAACCCGGGGCGGATCGTCCGATCCCTCGAGGTTGACCTGAACAAGAGCGATCTCGATCAGCTGCGACTGAGCAGCAACTTTCTGGCACTCCGGCGCTCCCTTTCGAGAACCATGCGTGAGCTGGAGCCATCCCTTTGTTGAATGGCGCTGGGCTGAACCAGCCGTTTCTTCCGGGATGGCTGTATTGCCGTGAGGAGATGCATCGTTGGGATTGCCGTTTCTACGCCAACTGCTTCTGGCATCCGGTTGCAACAGTCACCGCTCTCCGTCCCGGGCAGACTCTGGCGATCACGCTGCTGCTGCAACCTCTGCTGCTTACCTGGCCGAAAGGCAGCGGACCCCGGGCCTTTCGCAACCGCTGCCCCCATCGCGGGGTTGCCTTTCAGGCCGATGCCGAAACAGCAACGTCACGTCGACGGCTGATCTGTCCTTATCACGGGTGGACCTACAACCTGGATGGCGCTCTGCAATCGGCGGCACGGGAGTCGGGGTTTGAGAACGGTTTTGATCGCCAGGCCTGGGGGTTGAGCGAACTGCCCTGTGAGATCGACGGACCTTTCATTTGGGTCGCCCTCGCCGAGGGACCGATCCCGCTCGAACAGCAACTGGCTCTAATCCAATCCACCGCCGCAGCCGCCTGGAGCAGAGCCATGGAGCCCCACGGGCAGGCCCACCGCAGGCTTACTTGCAATTGGAAGATCGCCCACGACAACACACTTGACGACTACCACGTCGCCATTGCCCATCCGACAACGCTGCACCGCGAACAGGGACCGGTGCGCGATTACGTCCATCGCTTCAGTCGCTATGTCAATCTGCTCGAAACGCCACATCCGGACGGGGGACTTTTTCAGACCTTTGGCCTGCCGCCCTGGACCCACGTGCTGGTCTGGCCTGACGGACGGATCGCCCTGCTGGAGTTTCTGCCAGAGCAGGCCCTGAAGTGCACGATGCAGCTGCAGCTGTTCGCACCGACGGGGAGCGTCGACAACACGGAGGCTGAGGCCTGGTTGAGGCAACTGCTCACCTTTCTGGACGAGGACAAAGCCCTGGTGGAGTCAGCTCAAAGGGGGTATGACGACAGCTTCCATCCAGGGCCCGCCCATCAACTCGAACAGCGGATCCTGCATTGGCAGACCCTCTACAGAGAGCAGCTGTTTGCAGCGGGTATGGTCAACCTGGATCGCAGCCAGGATGCCATCTCGGCATTGAGAGCCTGAACATCAGCAAGGGGTTCAGCGCTGAAGGGTTGCAGCGGCATATAGCCGTCAGGACCGAACTCCGGCGTGATCGTGAAGGGTTGATCCGTCCTGGCGGACTGATCCAGAAATAATTGCCAGCAGCGGCGATGGGCTTCGAGGGCCTCAGCCCATTCCGGTGCGAAGGGATGGCTGACTGAGGGGCCCTGGGCATGACCGACCCGGGCATGGATGTGGTCGACCCGAGAGGCCATCGCTTGCACCGGCGCAAGCTCGGGCGTCATCAGACGTTCGCTCACGGCGCACCAGTGGCTGAGGTCAGCCGTTAAGCGCAACCGCGGGAACCGCTGCAGCCGGGTGGGCAGACGCCAGGGGTCAAACAGGCTCCTGCTGCGGTGGGTTTCAAGCATGACGGCAACCGGCACCGCGTCGAGGCGGTCAAGCAGGGCCACCAGAAAATCGTCCTGAACGGCATCAGACCAACTGTCGCTGCCGGTGATCAGGTTGATCTTCTGGGGCTCGAGGCTGGCGGCTCGCTGAAGATCCTGGTCCAGCTGCGCCAGATGATCGGCAGGGCTCCAATGCAGCGAAGGGGTGTAATCACCACCGGTGAAGATTTCAAGGATCAAGCGCTGCTGAGAACTGTCCAGCCGCCGCCGGATCGCAGCTGCTGGCACGGCCTCCAGGCAGGGATGGTCGAGATTGACTTCCAAGCCATCGAAACCCTCACGATGGGAGCATTCACAGGCCTTATCCAGGGAATCGGCCCAACCCCAAAGAGTCTTGAACAGCAGCAGGACGGAGGTCAACGGCCGTCGGTGAACAGCCGCGGCTGTATACCGAGATAGATGGCTTCGCGGAACAACTCCTGCTTGGCGCGGGAATCGCGCCGTTCCTCCGCCAGGCGAAAGCGTTGCTGGAGCGATGTAATCAACCGACGCCGCCGAGCATCCGGAACAGGAACGGTCTCGAAAGCAGGTTCAATTTGATTCATCGTTAATCAGATCGTAAGCTTCATGATAGAGAAGGTTATGGGTTGCTGGCATTCCTGCTGCATGTGCCAATCTTTCTTACGACGAAGCCTTT
>DASCPR010000336.1:0-2874 GCA_036012625.1 Prochlorococcaceae cyanobacterium Fu_MAG_50 | reverse complement strand
GCCAGTGAACGGCTGAATGGATCTGCCGTTTCAATATTTGACACGACCCAACCACTGCCATGAAAATAAATCAATGCAGGCTGTAAAGCTTCAAGATCCTGCTTAGGTCGATAGATCCAGAGAGGCAAGTCCGCTGTAGGACCTGGGATGAACAGATGATCAAGGCTTGCCACCGCTTCAGGTTTGCCGCTGAAGGGTTTGAACGTCCTGGCGGCATCTCTAGCCTCAAATGGAGTCATCAACTCCCAGACTTTGTTACCGGCCAGCCTCTGTTGCCTGAGAAAATCTTCAGCTTGTGGATCAAGCGGCACTGTCACTTCCCCTGAAGAGCTTTACATATGAATATTTAGCAAAGACCTTCCTATTCAACAAGACACTTCTGCTTCAGTCATCTTCAATAGGAAAACCTCTGGATCACAACAGCGGCCTTGTGATCAATGCCCTGCCTGTAGAGAAGCCATTGGCGTGTTTCAGTGTCATGATCACAGCCATAGTCTTTACTTTCAGCAAATTTCTCCCATTGAGCTGCGTGACAGGCCTGGTCTGCTTCAAATGCCGAATGGTAGGAAGTGAAGTAAAGAAATGAACCAATCCCCACGGCGATAAGCAATAAAGATAAGATAAAAAAAGCTACCGTCTTCACTAGGAATCAGGCTCCTTGAATGGATAGGCAAATACTAGTCAGGCTTTGGCCTGAAAACCAATTTAAGCACAAGTATCATTGAAGCAAGCAGGCAGGTCACAATATTAGCCGTGATAACTGGTGGTGAATGAATTTCCCAGCCATAAACGATCCACAAAAGAACACCACAGACAAAGAATACAAACATGCCAGTGGAAACATCTTCTGCAGACTTTGTCTTCCATATTTTAATCAATTGAGGCAGAAAAGAAATCGTCGTGAGCGTTGCTGCGAGATAACCAATAATGTCAGTGGTGGAGAATCGTTCCATACAAGCAAGCCAAGTACCGGAGAAAGCCAGAGAAAACAACTGCTAGAACAATAGATGAACCATCTCTGATTATTTGAAATGCAAACAAACCAAGAGCTCTTGCTGGCAGACGCCTAATCAACAGCTTTGTCAGCAGACACTTCGCCACTCCATGTCATGCCAGGCTGATGAGCTGGCAATGATGCAGATAACCAATCAGGCTGGACGCTGATGCCCTAAAGCTGGGGCTCCGAAAGCTGTTTGACGCAACAAACCTGCTCAACCCAGCTAAGCAGCTCAGCGCAACAAGGCTGTCACCACGGCAAGGCTGTCACCACGGCAAGGCTGTCACCACGGCAAGGCTGTCACCACTGCAAAGATTTTGCCATGAAGGGTGTGTCTGCCACGCACAGGCTGCAGAGACCTCGAAGTGTTCCTGCCCCTCAGCGAATCCTATCCGCTGCGTCCTTACCGAGAAAACGGCGTGCTGATGTGTTGTTCAAAGCCGTGCCCTTACCAAACCATGACGGGCTTCTTAAACTGGGTTCTGAAGCAGCCATCAGCGATGGGACGTTGCCGAGATCCCTACCAGATTCCCAAGGCGGGCTTTGAAATCGCCCCTGTCGCCGGTCTGGCCTCAATCAATGTCAATGGCAGTGTGGGAGCCGTTTCCGGTAGAGAGTTCATCGCCGAATCAACCCTTGGTGGGTTGGCCGTTTACACCATCTACCAAGCCCTTTTAACAGGCTTAAGGACTGAGGCGATGCGGCGCAGAGGCGAGCTTGAGCGCAGGACACAGATCCAGCTGATTGGCCAAACCGTATGGGCTTCCATCAAAGAGGGGGCTGCTGTGAGTGCCCTGATCGGAGTTGTGCTGCTGGTGTTCCCCTGGATGACCTTGCCGTTGTCTGTGATTGGGGTGTTTGGCACAGGCAAAGCCTCCCTGGATCTTTTCCATGCCTTCTGGGATGGACTTTCCGAGACCCAGCAAGGGGAGCTCCTTGGTCTTGCCCATGAAGCAGGGATCAACCTGAGACGATTGCTGGATGCACCTGAACCGGCTTTTCGCTAAGCAAAAGTTGTGTTCCCGGTCATAAAGAGGACGCGCCAAAGAGCCCTCCCCAGACGGATGGACAACTGAAGGCGTGCCCATCTGAGGGCATGTCCACTGAACGGCATATCCAAATGAGCGTCATCTCCCAATGAACTGCGTGTCTAATCCCGTGGATTGACGCAGCTACACAGGCAACTGCATGACCCTGAGCAACTGATCACAAAGCAATTTCGGCTTGGACAACATCACGTCATGGCCTGCATCGAGAACACTGCTACTCCCCTGCAAGCGTTCCGCAAATTGCAGGCTGGCTTCCAGGCCAAGGGGCATATCATCACGGCAAGCGATGTAATGCTTCCTGCAGCATAGGTCTCTCAGACAGAATTGAGCCTTGTCGAGATAGATGGCCAGAGGTTGTGGTGTGAGCTTTTCATAGAACTTCTCGGCAGCCGTGTCATCCAGATCATTAAAAAACAGCTGACGCGCTCTTTTAAAATCGAGAAAAAAGCTCTGATCTGGTGAAGCATTCGCCAGATCGAAGTAACTGGGACGCCGACTTTCAGGAATATGGTCGATGGCAGTTTCCCCAACCTCCAGAACAATCGCGGCCAAAAGCACCAGGCGATCGATCGCCTTTGGAGACGCTTGCAGAGCCCGAGCGATAGCGATACTGGCCAGGGAGTGGCCAACCAAGGTGATCGATGTTGCCTGGCAACAACTCAGCTCAGCGAGAATGGCCTGGGCATGCAGATCAACGGTGACCTGGTCCCTTGGTGTGAGGTCATCGCCATGCCCCGGAAGATCGAAGCAATGCACGTCATGGCCGGCCTGCTGAAGAGCTGCTGCACAATCCCTCCAGCACCAGGCTCCATGGGATCCACCATGAAC
>DASCPR010000335.1:0-14106 GCA_036012625.1 Prochlorococcaceae cyanobacterium Fu_MAG_50 | reverse complement strand
GAGCGCGGCATGGTGCTGGTGAAGCCTGGCTCAATCACCCCCCACACCAAGTTTGAAGGTGAGGTTTACGTGCTTAAGAAAGAGGAAGGCGGCCGCCATACCCCCTTCTTCGCCGGATACCGTCCCCAGTTCTATATCCGTACAACGGATGTGACCGGCCAGATCACCGCCTTCACCGCTGATGACGGCTCTGATGTGGAGATGGTCATGCCTGGCGACCGCATCAAGATGACCGGTGAGCTGATCTGCCCAGTTGCCATTGAGCAGGGCATGCGTTTCGCCATCCGCGAGGGCGGCAGAACCATCGGTGCTGGCGTCGTCTCGAAAATCATCGAATGATCTCCAAGGGATGGCTGGTCATCAAGACCGGTCATCCCTTAGATTTTCTGATGTCATGGGATCAGGTGAACACCTAATCGATCTCTGACTGAACCTCGACAATCAAGTCCTCTCCCCTTGCAGGGGGGTCATCCATAACCCTTCATGTCCACGGCCATCGCTCAGCAGAAGATCCGCATCCGGCTCAAGGCATTTGATCGCCGCATGCTTGATCTCTCCTGCGACAAGATCATTGAAACAGCAGACAACACCGCCGCCACGGCGATCGGGCCGATCCCTCTGCCAACCAAGCGCAAGATTTACTGCGTGCTGCGTTCCCCCCATGTCGATAAAGACTCACGAGAGCATTTCGAAACCCGGACGCACCGACGCATCATCGACATCTACAGCCCATCAGCAAAAACAATTGATGCACTGATGAAGCTAGACCTCCCTAGTGGTGTTGATATTGAAGTGAAGCTATAAGAAGGAGCCAGTCTTCTGGCCTCCTCCCTAGCATCTTTGTTCTACAGGACATCATCTGTGAATGACCTCTCCGTCAGAGAGCTGCCTCTTTTCGCTCTGCCGGAAGTTGTCCTTTTTCCACAGGAAGTTCTGCCTCTGCATATTTTCGAGTCCCGCTACAGGATGATGCTGCAGAGCATCCTTGAAACCGACCGACGCTTCGGGGTGGTGCGCTGGAATCCGCAGACCCAGGAGATGGCCGATGTGGGTTGTTGCGCTGAGATCCTCCAGCACCAGACCGCAGAGGATGGCTGCAGCAACATTGTGACCCTTGGTCAACAGCGCTTTCGGATTCTCAACATCACTCGGGAGGCCCCCTTTCGCATTGCGATGGTGAGTTGGATCGAAGACGAGCCGGTTGAAAATCAAGATGATCTGCAAAACCTGTTCAGCTCAGTCACAACCGCACTCCACGACGTGGTTGAGCTGACCAGCAAGCTCACCGGTTCGAAAACGACCCTGCCGGAGGATCTGCCCGATCTCCCCCGTGAGCTTTCCTTCTGGATCGGCTCCCACCTGGGGGGACCAGCCGCTGAGGAGCAACAAGCCCTGCTTGAGCTCACCGATACCAGCCAGCGCCTGCATCGCGAATACGAGATGCTCGATCACTCACGCAAACAACTGGCCGCTCGCACCGTCCTCAAAGACACCCTCAGCAACGCTGATCAAACCAACAGTTAGATGACGTTCTGGTTGTGGTTGCTGATTCTGATCAGCCTTGTTGTGGTGATCAGTCTGCTTGTCTGGTCGAAACAGAATCGCCAGTATCAATCCAGCGACTCCGTTGCTGCCGCCTACGACGCCTGGACCAATGACAGGTTGCTGGAAACACTTTGGGGTGATCATGTTCACCTTGGCCACTATGGAAACCCTCCACAAACCCGTGACTTCAGAACCGCCAAGGCAGATTTCGTCCACCAGCTGGTCAGCTGGAGTGGCCTGAATCAACTCCCCAGGGGTTCACGCCTGCTTGATGTTGGCTGCGGCATCGGCGGCAGCGCCAGAATTCTTGCCAGGGACTATGGCTTTGATGTGCTGGGAATCAGCATCAGTCCTGACCAGGTGAAACGTGCAAACTCGCTCACACCAGCAGAGCTGACATGCCGTTTCGCCGTGATGGATGCCCTTGATCTTGATCTGCCATCAAGTGGGTTTGATGCGGTGTGGAGTGTTGAATGCGGCCCCCACATGCCTGATAAGCAGCGCTACGCCGATGAGCTGCTCCGGGTGATGCGCCCTGGCGGTGTACTCGCCGTTGCCGACTGGAATCGCAGAGACGCAAGTGATGGCCGTCTGAGCAGGCTTGAAAAATTGGTGATGGCCCAGCTTCTCAACCAATGGGCCCATCCCGAATTTGCCAGCATTGCAGGGTTCAGAAGCAATCTTCTCAACAGTCGTTTTTGCCATGGCCCGGTGGAGACCGATGAGTGGACAAAAGCCACGCTGCCTTCCTGGATCGATTCGATCCAGGAAGGTTTTCGCCGACCCGGTGCCGTGCTGAGCCTGGGGCCTGGAGCCCTGCTTCAAGGAATCCGCGAAACACCCACCATGCTGCTGATGCATTGGGCCTTCGCCAGCGGGTTGATGCAATTCGGTGTTTTTCGCTGCCGAAGCTCAACTCATTCAGCCGACGATTCGCTGCTGGGATAGGCGCCAAAGCAAACAAGATGTTCACATAATGGTTTCAAGCTTTGCAGCAATAGATCCAGAACTTCAGTGGAGCCATCAGACAACTCAATATCCACAAAAAACACATATTCACCCAGTTCACGCTTTGATGGGCGGGACTCAATTCGACTCATATTGAGCCCAAACTGTGCAATAGCACTGAGTGCATCAACAAGGGCACCCGGTGCATTCCGGTGCAGAGAAAAGGCAAAACTGGCCAGATCACCTGTGCTGCGCATGGCTCCACGTTGCATCAACAGGAAGCGTGTGCAATTGCCGGCCACATCATTGATGGGAAAGCCCAACTCCTGCAACGCGAATTCCCTGGCAGCAGATCTGCCGGCGATGGCGGCTCGGAAGCGGCTGCCTACCACCAATCTGGCCGCCTCTGCAGTGGAGCTGGTCGGCAACTGCAGAGCATCGGGCAAATGCTTAGCCAACCACTCACTGCACTGAGCCAGGGCCTGGGGATGGGAAAGCACTTCAGTGATGTTGCTGAGGCTGCCGCTGCTCAACAGGGCATGGCGGATCGGCATCACCACCGCTCTGCTGATCGTGAGCTCAGCATTGGACCAGAGCGCGTCATGGCTTGTCGTGACACCTCCCTCAACAGAATTCTCAACGGGAAGCACCGCCGCCTCGCAGCGACCACTGACAAGATGATTGACAACGGCGCGAATCCCACGACAGGCCACCAGCTCCGGTTGAGAGATCTGCTCAAGACAGACCAGAGCTCGTGCGGCCTGCTCTCCGTATGTTCCCTCCGGGCCGAGGAAGGCGACACGCGTCGGCATCTGAAAGTCTGCGGAGGTCAGTCGATAGGATCATGACGCGTCAACCGACGATCATGCCCCTGGCCTTCAAAGCCAGCCAGCATCTGGATTTACCAGTGCAAGACAATGCCAAGCGGTTAGCCGCTTATCTGCTTGAGCAGCAGCGTGTCGTGGCGGCCCTCCTCAACGAGAAGCAGCTCACCGCGCTCGGCGATGGACGCTACAAATACACAGTCACCACACTGCAGGTGTTCCAGCTTCAGGTGAAGCCTGTTGTCTCGATCGCAGTCAGCAACGCGGACGGTCGCCTGATCATGCGCGCCACCGATGCAGAACTGGAAGGGCTTGGCCTTGTCGACGATTTTGAGCTGACCCTGGAAGCCATCCTCGAAGCCACTCCCGCTGGCCTGCAAGGGGAAGCTTGTCTGGGTGTGCAAGTAACGCAGCCGGCGCTGCTGAAACTGATTCCAAGCAGAGTGCTTGAAAGCACCGGTCAATCGATTCTCAATGGCATCCTGCTTGGCATCAAGGGCCGGGTGGGCCAGCAACTGCTCACAGACTTCCGGCATTGGTGCCAGGAATCACCTGCTGGGAGCGACTCCATCAACCCCTGAAGCAGCGAAGATCTTGGTGAGGAAGGACTGCCGGTGCAGCGGCGTTGAGCCTGAACGCAGCAAGGCCTGACGATGCTGGGGCGTGCCATAGCCCACATGGCGCTCCAATCCATAACCGGGGAAGCGTGTAGCCAGTCGCTTGATCAGGCCATCCCGAGCCTGCTTGGCAAGCACACTTGCCGCGGCAATGGCGGCGCAATGGGTATCACCACGAACAACTGTGCGCTGGGATCCCATCCATAGCCTCAGCGGCAAGACGCCATCCACCAGAACGAGCTCGAGAGGTTGGCGTAGACGCTGCAGCGCGCGCAGCATCGCCAGTTCCGTTGCGGAGCGAATACCGACGGCATCAATTTCCCGGGCCGAGGCCTGACCCAGTGCCCAGACGGTTGCGCTGGCCTGGATCAAAGGCACGAGCCTCTGTCGTTGTGTGGGTTTGAGGGCCTTGCTATCCGTCAGCCCTTGATCGAGAAGTGCCGCTGCAACGGCCTCTGAAAGCACAACTGCGCCAGCGAACACGGGGCCAAACAGGCAGCCGCGGCCAACTTCGTCAACTCCGGCAATGGATTCCGCCGGAATGTTCATCTCAACCGGCAGCGGAAGAACGCCTGCGTCGACGTCTTGAATCCTCTGGTTCCGCCTCAACTTCAGCAACCTGGATCACAGATTCCGAATCAGAGTCTGGAGTCGATGCAGTGACGGATTCTGGAGCCGATTGAGTGGCGGGATCGGGATCAGCGGCGGGGGGCTCTTCTGAAACCTGAAGCGGTGTGATCTCCACCTGGAGGGGAGCCTCTGACTCTGCTGATGACTCTGCAGATCCCTCTGTTGATTGGGTTGCTGGGCGGCTGGAGCCACGATTGCCACCCCTGCCCCGTCGTCGCCTACGCAGGGAGGTGGCCGCCAGCTGCTGACGCGCTTCCTCAAGGACGGCCTCCGCATCATCTCCTGGGCGAACCACGCGCACCAGCACGTTGTCATTCTCGGGCTGAGGCTCGATTAGGAGCGCAGGATTGAGTCCCAGCCAGCTGAAGACCCGCTCCTGTTCAGGATCCATGGGAACAGCCAGCAATTCAGGCTCCTGGCGCCTGGTCACCGGCTCCGTTGCTGGCGATGTTTCGTCGGTTGTTTCCGTATCCCTGACGGCAGGGGCTGAACCATGGCCATTGGCCGATTCAGCAGCGGATCCAGCCGCAGGCAGCTCAGCAGAGGCACGACCCCGTCCCCCACCACCACGCCGACGGCGGCCATTGCTGTTGTCGCCGGGAGCCACAACCTCTGAACGGGCAGAGGCCGCTGAGCGCACCAAGCCTGTTGCATTGGCAAGAGGCTGCAGCAGATCTTTGCCGGGCAGAACAGCCACATGACCAAGGCCTCCACAGCTCGGACAGGCCCTGCCGAACAACTCATAGATGTTCTGCCCCTGCCGCTTGCGGGTGAGTTCCACAAGTCCCAGTTCCGTCAGCTGGGCAATCTGAGGGCGGGCTGAGTCATCTCTGACAGCTGCCGTGAAGTGCTCAAGCAACTGCAGCTGGTCCCGACGGGACTCCATGTCGATGAAATCGATGATGATCACACCGCCGATATTGCGCAGTTTCAGCTGTCGGGCGATCTCAATGGCAGCCTCACAGTTGGTCCAGAGAACCGTCTCGCGGGCATTGGCCGAGCGGGTGAACGAGCCCGAGTTCACGTCAATGACCGTGAGGGCCTCCGTCGGCTCGATGATCACATAGCCACCCGAGGGAAGATCCACACGGGGCTTCAGTGCATCGCGAATGGCGGTGTTGATCCGGTATTGATCGAGAAGTTCTGTGGGCTCTGCATGGGCCTCAACAAGCACATTCGGGCCCTCCTGACCGAGGAAGCCGCTGACGCGCTCAACGGCGGAGGGATCATCCACCACCACCCGAACCAGGTCAGGGCCGATGTGATCCCTGAGGATGCGATGAATGAAATCCTCATCCCTGTTCAGAAGCACCGGGGGAGCGGCTGTCTCAGCGGCCTGCTGAATCGCCTCCCACTGCCTCAGCAGCGCCTCAAGATCATCGATGAGCAATTCTTCACTGATGCCATCCGCCTCGGTGCGGATCAACAGCCCAGCCCCTGGAGGCTTGACCAGCACCGCGAGCGCCCGGAGACGATTCCGCTCGCCTTCCGCACTGATTCTTCGGGAGATATTCACCCCCTGCCCATGGGGCTGGAGCACGAGATAGCGCCCCGGTAGCGCCAGATTGCCTGTGAGTCTCGGCCCCTTGGTTCCCGTTGGTTCCTTCATCACCTGAACCAGCACCTTCTGGCGTGGTCCCAGCAGCTCGGTGATACCAGCGGCCCCTTTCTTCAGGCGCAGAGGCCCAAGGTCGGTGACATGAATAAAGCCATTTTTCTCGCTTTCGCCGATGTTGACAAAAGCGGCGTCGATACCAGGGAGAACGTTCTCAACCGTGCCGAGATAGACGTCTCCGATCTGGTATCGACCCTGGGCAACGATGAGCTCCTCGACTCGCTCATCACTGAGCACGGCTGCGATCCGCAGCTGCTCAGCGATAACAATTTGCTGGGGCATGGAAGTTAAAGAATGCAGCCCATCAGGGCGTGACTGTGGTCCAGGCCTGCTGGCGCTCTGGATCAGATGAAGTTCTGGCGACCGATGATCGGTAGCGATTGGGGCGGAACCGCAGCTCCTGTGGGGATTGACTTACAACTCCGATGTGAACCAATCGGAGAAAGCGGGTTTCGGGCCTCGCTCTCCTCAAAACTTGGGGAAAAGGCCGGGACAAAGCACTGACAGAACCTGCTCTGGCTTGTTGTCCTAGTGATCAACCTAGCACCGCAGCAGCTGCAGTTCCCTTCTGCTTACGGCCATGAGTCCAAGGGCCTGGCCCAGCTGATCGCTCATCCAACGCTGCACCTGAACTGGTTTGACACTGCGCCCCATGGCATCAATCGCGGCTTCCAAGCGAAAATTGGCGCCATGGGACTCAGGCAGAGGCGTCTGTTCCTTCACCGGGAGCAACTGCAACTGAAGCAGCGCTGGTCGGCAATCCCGCTGACGGGGCCGCCCTTTCTTATCGGTGTCGTTCCAGAGCAGCTGTGAAGAGGAAAGCAGGGCATCAAGGGCCTGATGCCACTGGGAGCGGCTCGCTGCGGCCTCAGCCTCAGGGGCACAGACAAGCTCAAAAGTCCACACAGCAGCCTGCAGCTGTGTGGCCAGACTGGGGCCCTTGACAGGCACGGATGCTGCAGAAAGCAACTGGATCCCCTGGGGCAACACACTCTGAAGTTGAGCGAGAGCGTCGTTCGCGCTCAGCTCAGCCGTGAATTCAATGTCCATCCACTCACCCTGAGCCTCCACACCCAAGGGCAGCGCCAATGCAATCTGAACCCGGGGCAGAGGGTGAAAACCACCGCTGAAGCTCACAGGCAGGCCACTGCGCCTGAGTCCACGCTCCAACATCCGCATCAGGTCAAGATGGCTGAGCATGGCCATGGCACCGTTCTTGGCAAATTGAATGCGAATGCGACAGATGCGCTCACTGTCAGGCGCCTGCTGAGGACGTTGCTCAGGCACAACAGGCACAGGCACCACAACATTTTTGTCGAAATCGGAGCCACAGACGCCACAGCTGGTGCAGCCCGCGAATGAACAATCCGGAACCACGGCCGCCTCAAGGGCCCGTTGCAGATCATCGGCAAGCCAGGCCTTTTCAAGGCCGGTATCAATGTGATCCCAGGGGAGAGGCTGGGCGCAGAAGGCCTGCAGATCATCACGATCCAGGGCTTCAGTGACACCCCAGCCCCCCAGCTCCAGCTGGCGGTAATGACCGCTGAGGCCAGCTGCAGCAATGGCGCCTGTCCAGGCCCCATAGGTTCGATCGAGGGATTCAAACCAGGCATCCATGCCGGCACCCGCGCGCCAGGCCGCCTCGATCACGGAGGACAAGCGCCGATCGCCGCGGCCAACGAAATCCTCCATGGCCGACAGGCGCACATCGGTGAAATTGATCTTCACGCCCTTGATCGGCCGAAAGGCCTCGATCAGTAATTGCTGCCGCGCCCTGAACTCCGCCGTGGAGACGCTGTGCCACTGGAAGGGGGTGTGGGGCTTGGGCGTGAAATTGCTGATCGTGAGATTCAGCATCAGGCGGCCCAGATCACGGCATTGCTGCTGAAGCATCCGGCAGGTCTCAGGGATGCCGAGCACATCCGCCTCCCCCTCTCCGGGCAGGCCGATCATGAAGTACAACTTGATCTTGCGATAACCGTTCTGCATCGCCGTGCGGATCCCCCGCAGCAGATCGTCATCCGTCAGCCCCTTGTTGACGATGTCTCTCAACCGCTGGCTGCCCGCCTCAGGCGCAAAGGTGAGGCCTGACTTACGGCTGCCACCGAGGATATGAGCGATGTCAGCGTCAAAGCGATCCACCCGCTGGCTCGGCAGTTGCAAGCTCACGTTCTGGTCAAAGAGACGATTGCGGAGCTCAACGCCAACCGCAGATAAGGGCTGATAGTCACTGCAGCTCAGCGATAGCAAAGAGAAATCGCTGTAGCCCGTGCGCTTGATGCCGGTCTCAACCGCCTCGATCACGGCTTCCGGTTCCACATCTCTGGCCGGTCTGGTAAGCATGCCGGGCTGACAGAAGCGGCATCCCCTGGTGCAGCCTCGCCGGATTTCAATGGTGAGGCGGTCATGAACGGTTTCCACATGGGGCACCAGCCCCATCCCGTAATGGGGCATCGGCGTGGCCACCCGCCTCAGCAAACGGGCAGGCAGCTCAGGCTGGAGGGGAACGATCGAGACGCCATCGGAACCTGTTGCATAGAGCGAGGGCACATAGACCCCGGGCACCTGGGCAAGATCCCGCAGCAGCGCTGAACGGCTGAGACCGCTGGCCTTGCCTTCCGCCACCACCAAGCCGATCTCCGGCAGCAGCTCCTCACCATCACCGAGGGCGACGAAATCCAGAAAGGCGGCATAGGGCTCGGGATTGCTGGTGGCCGTGGGCCCACCGGCAAAGATCAGCGGATGGGCGGCTGGATCACTGAGGGGCAGATCACCCCGTTCAATGGAATACAGGGGAATCTGCGCCAGATCAAGCATCTCGAGAATGTTGGTGGCACCAAGCTCGTAACAGAGGCTGAAACCGAGGATGTCAAAAGCACTGAGTGGTCGCCGACTCTCCACGGCGAACAGGCTCTGATTCCGCTGGCGCAGGCGCTGAGCAAGATCGGCCGCCGGCAGATAGGCCCGATCACAGATCTGGCCTGGCAGAGCATTGAGAATCGAATAAAGAATGATGTGGCCGAGATTGCTGGATCCCACCTCGTAGAGCTCTGGATAGGTGAGCGCCCAGCGCACCTTGGCGCTCTGCCAGTCCCGCGGTTCCACGCCAAGTTCATGGCCCATGTAACGCGCCGGTTTACTGATGGACGCATCGACAAGCTGATCAAAATCAATCGGGTGCTGCGATGGCGCCATTGCTGCTCTCCTGCCAGAGGCTCCGCTCACAGCAGAGCGGAGGCCTTTGATGCATGCATCGTATGGATGAACTCCACAAGAGGACACGTCACATAGCAGGATGCCCGGAATAACGCTCCGGTTCCATGGTTCAGGTCAACGACAATTACCTCAAACTCAAGGCTGGCTACCTTTTCCCTGAAATCGCCAGACGGGTGAAGGCCTTCAGCGCCGCCAATCCTGATGCCGATCTGATCCGGCTGGGCATCGGCGATGTGACCGAACCACTGCCGGCGGCATGCCGTGAGGCGATGAAGAACGCCATCGATGGGATGGGCACCGCCGAGGGCTTCCATGGCTACGGCCCTGAACAGGGCTACGGCTGGCTGCGGGAAGCGATTGCCAAACATGATTTCCAGGCCCGTGGCTGCGAGATCAGCGCCGAGGAAATCTTCGTCTCCGATGGCTCGAAGTGCGACAGCAGCAACATCCTCGACATCCTCGGCGAGGGCAATCGCATTGCGGTGACCGATCCTGTCTATCCGGTCTATGTGGACAGCAACGTGATGGCTGGCCGCACTGGTGAGGCGGGGGATCAGGGCCGTTACGCCGGTCTCACCTACCTGCCGATCAACGCCGCCAATGGCTTTGCCGCCGAGATCCCCGCTCTGGCGGTGGACCTGATCTATCTGTGCTTCCCCAATAACCCCACCGGTGCAGTGGCAACCAAAACCCAGCTGAAGGCCTGGGTGGACTACGCCCGCAGCCATCAGGCGCTGATCCTGTTCGATGCGGCCTATGAAGCCTTCATCCAGGACCCCGCGCTGCCCCATTCCATCTATGAGATTGAAGGGGCACGGGAATGCGCGATCGAATTCCGCTCCTTCTCCAAGAATGCAGGCTTCACCGGCACCCGCTGCGCCTTCACCGTGGTGCCCAAGGGACTGACGGGCCAGGCCGCCAACGCTGAGGAGGTGGAATTGTGGGGGCTGTGGAACCGTCGCCAGAGCACCAAGTTCAACGGGGTGAGTTACATCGTTCAACGGGGAGCGGAAGCGGTTTACACCCCTGCTGGACAGACCCAGGTAAACGAACTGGTCAGTTTCTATATGCAGAACGCCGCGATCATCCGCCGGGAGTTGAGCGCTGCCGGCCTGACCATCTACGGCGGTGAGCATGCCCCCTATGTGTGGATCAAAACCCCTGAAGGCATTGATTCCTGGGGGTTCTTCGATCACCTGCTCAACAAGGCCAATGTGGTGGGCACCCCGGGCAGTGGCTTCGGCTCAGCCGGTGAGGGCTACTTCCGCCTCTCCGCCTTCAACAGTCGCAGCAATGTGGATGAGGCCATGGCCCGGATCACGGCCCTTTGAATTGATGTTCCCCTCAGAGCTTCCAGCAGGGTGCGCCGTAGATTGGCTGCTGCCGAGACCCTTGGCCATGGCGGTGGATACCCCGAGCCGCAGCCCCGGTGGGGCGGCTGTGCTTGAAAAGCAGACGGAGCGGGTGCGTAAGCATTCACCCCGCTACAAGGTTCTGCTCCACAACGATCCTGTCAACAGCATGGAGTTCGTGGTGGTGACCCTGCGCCAAGTGGTGCCTCAACTCAGTGAGCAGGACGCCATGGCCGTGATGCTGGAAGCCCACAACACCGGCGTTGGCCTGGTGATTGTCTGCGACATCGAGCCGGCGGAGTTCTACAGCGAAACCCTCAAATCCAAGGGTCTCACCAGCACGATCGAGCCGGAAAGCTGAACATCAATCCTGCGAATCTCTGGGCCGCCTGGTTGGGGCAGCGGCGGCGCTGGTTGCCGCCACTCAGCCTGATCCCTGTTCTCTATGGCCTGGGCTGGCTGACGGTTCAACCGCTCAAACTTCTCTGGCCAGACCTGGCGGAAGAGAGCCTTGCCCTGCCTGGCACCCTGACCAGCTTCCTCTTGTTTGTACTGATTCTGCCGAGCTGGGTGAAGCTCCGCTGGGCTGAATCAAAACCTTGGCAAGCCCTTGGCTTAAGCAGGCGGCAGGGCTTGCAAGGCAGAACAGGAGTTCTTGCCCTGAGTAAAGGGCTTACCTGGGCCTTCGCCCTGCTTGTGCTTGTGGTGGTGCCGGTGCTGCTTGGCTCCTGGGGGCACTGGTTGGCGGATATCAGCCTGTCTGAGAGTCTCAATGCAGTGCTGCTCGGCCTCGGCGTTGGCCTTGCCGAGGAGTTGATTTTTCGCGGCTGGCTGTGGGGGGAACTGGACCGACTGTTCTCAGCAAGATCCGGTCTGCTCCTGCAGGCGGCTGTGTTCAGCCTCGTCCATACCCGCTTCAATCTCGGCTTCTGGCCGATGCTGGCTCTGCTGATCGGTCTGTTCCTGCTTGGGGTCGCCCTGGCCGTGCGCCGCCGGCTCGACCGTGGCTCCCTCTGGGGGAGCATCGGTCTCCATGGTGGACTTGTTGGTGGATGGTTCGCGCTCCAGTCCGGCTTGATTCAACTGTCTCCGGATGCACCTGCTTGGCTGGTGGGTCCAGGGGGGATTTCGCCGAATCCAGTCGGAGGCATCGTGGCAATCCTGGCGCTATCCGCGCTGCTCTGGCGTCAGCTGGCAGCCCTTGAAATCCCTGGCCGGCCTGATTTAACAGGAGCTCGCAGCGCCTCCTCTAGAGGTGCCAAGCCATAGTCCCGTTCGAGCAGGGCCATCACAGTGCGCCCGAAATCATCGGGATTGGTATCAAAAGCCTCCAGACAGATACGACCGAAAACGCGGCCCATCGGCTCAGGGTTCCAGAGCAGCTGGCGGGCGGTCCAAGGCATCATCCCCATGGGGTTGTAGCCGGGTTTGATCAACCCCTGGGCAATCCCATAGGTCTCGAGATGGGTATGGGGCTGCAGCCCGATGAAGAAGATGGCCGGTTCGACCTTTGCTGTGCCGAAGATCCTTTCCAGTTCCCGGTGATAGGCAACGGTCTGACGAATGGTTTCAGGCCGCTCATCAATCACATTGAAGGAGTAATTCACCGAGACATGTTCAGCGAAGCCGGCATCCGCGAGCAGGCGACAGTTTTCCAGCACAACGCGCAGGTTGTAGCCCATGCGCATCTTGCGCACGAGTTCCTGGGAGCCTGAGGTGATTCCGATCTCGAAATAACTCATGCCTGTGGCCACCATCAGCGCTGCAAGTTCGGCATCAATGTTGTCTGCACGGATATAGGCCGCCCAACGAATTCCTTTCATCCCATCCGCCTGAATAGCTCTCAGCAAGTCCTTGGCAGGCTCGATATGACTCCGGGTTGGAATGAACTGGGCATCTGTGAACCAGAAACCGCGAACACCTCTGTCATAGAGCTGGCGCATTTCAGCCACCACCTCCTGCTCCGGATTAAGGCGAACCTGCTTGCCTTCCACGGCGGTGTAAACGCAATAACAACAGTTGTGGGGACAACCGCGTTTGGTCTGCACACCAACGTAGAAATCACCGCCTTCGAGGTACCAGTCCAGCTGGGGCCAGATTCTGGAGATATAGGTGTAGTTGCAGGCTGTTTTCGGGCGACTCTGCGGTTGCTCATGAATCAGCTGCTGCCTCGGCGCGGTGCCGACCACGAAGCAACGCTCCCCCTCAAAGGACTGGCCAGCCAGCAGCTTCTCCAGCAGAGGCTCACCTTCGCCAACTGAAATGATGGTGCCTCTGGGTAAGACGGAGGAACGGCCCAGCTGCTGGTAGAAAACACTGACAGCCCCACCGCCGAGGACCACCCGGGCCTTGGGCTGATAGCGCCGGGCGCGGCGCAGACCATGGCGAACAAGACGCTGATTACGCCAGAGTTCGCCGTAATGACTGGTCATCAAGCGCAGCCCGCCTAACGCTCCATGCAGGCGCTTGAGGGGATTTTGCGCATAGAACACTTCAAAGGAGTGCTGCAGTGGATTACCGCCCCGACCATCAACGGGGGCATAAATCTGAATATCTCTCCAGGAGAAGACCAGCAGTGTTGGCCGAAACTGATCAATCGTGCTGATCAGGACCCTGCCCACATCCAGCACGGGCAAGGCCGCCAGATCAAGAATGCGCTGGGGCAGACCTGGGAAACACTTCTCAAGATGGTCAGCCAGATAGATCGGCCCGATCGGAAAGATTGGATTGCAGGGCAGCCGTACCAGCAACACCCGCTGACCAGCGACCGTCACGGTTTTGCTGAGCCCAGAGGCTGCGGAAGCAAAAGGAGGAGCAGAGACCATCGGATGCAGGCGCGGAGCTTCGAACCAAGTCACGCTTGCGCTGACGCTAACAATCGCTTCGCCAACTGGGACAGCGGCTGCGATGGTGAGCCGCATATAACACCGCTGAGAAGGCGGCCCACAAAACACATCCCCTCTTAACAATCGCTACATGAAGCGGCCCACACATTGCGCAATACAGCTTTACAATTCACGTTCACAGGACTTCCTGTGCTCTTTTCAGCGCCTCTTCCCAAGGGGCTTACTTAACCGTTTTCATGACCACCACCATCAATCAGCGCTCTGGCGCTGGCAGTTGGACGCAGTTCTGCGCATGGGTCACCGACACCAACAACCGCATTTACCTCGGTTGGTTTGGCGTTCTGATGATTCCCTGCCTGCTGGCTGCAACGACTTGCTTCATCATTGCCTTCATCGCCGCACCGCCGGTTGATATTGACGGCATCCGTGAGCCCGTCGCCGGCTCCCTGATCTATGGAAACAACATCATCTCCGGTGCTGTTGTTCCCTCGTCCAACGCCATCGGCCTGCACT